>JANNHO010000325.1:0-2746 GCA_031404435.1 Acidimicrobiaceae bacterium
CCTGACCGTTGCGCTCGCGAGCGACGATGATGGACGACCACTCAACTTCATCGCCATGGTCGAAGACATCACCGCGCGCCGGCGGGCCGAGTCCGAGTTGCGTCGCGCTTTCGATTTCCAGAACATCCTGTTCGATTCCGCTCCGGTGGCGATGGCCGAGCTCGCCGTCGACGGAACCATGTTGCGGGTCAACACGGCGGCCGGGAACCTCGCTGGTTGCGAGCCCGGCCAATTGATCGGGCGACGCACGGCCGATCTCGGTGAGGGCGATGCCGCCGCTGCTGTGCGCCACAGCCTGGCCCGGTTGGCGTCGGGGGAGATCGGCGCCAGCATCGATGAGCGGAAGTTCCGCGACTTCCGGGGCCGGGTTCGTTCGCTTCTGGTACATACGGCAGGACTACGCGGTCTGGACGGCAGCATCGACCGGGTGCTGTTGCAGGTGATCGATGTGACCGAAGCACGGGAGCTGAACGACCGGCTGCAGGCCTCGGTCGAGCGGTTGTCGATCGCCTATCGCGAGAAGGCTGCGCTGATCTCGTCGCTGTCGCACGATCTGCGCACCCCGCTGGCGGCGCTGCGAATCATGGCCGAGTTGCTCGCCGATGATGTCGCGCTCTCGCCGGACAAGCGACGCGACGTTGCCAACCGGCTGCTCGCGGAGGCGAAACGCACCGAGGGCGTACTGGCCGACATGGTCGTGTCCGAACGAACGATCTCCGGCCTGATCTCGCCGCGCCGCGGACCGGTCGAGATGACCCAGCTGACCCGCCGGGTCGTAGCTCGTTACCTCGATCCATTTCACCGCATCGAGATGGTCTCCGGCGCGCAGGACGCAACGGTGATTGCTGACGGTGCGCTGCTCGATCGAATGATCGACAACCTCGTGGCAAACGCGTTCCGGCACACGCCGACCGGTACCGAGGTCACCGTCGGCGTCACTGCCACCGACGACGATGTGGAGATCATCGTCGATGACAACGGCCCCGGGGTGCCCGACCAGATGAAAGACCTCGTGTTCGAACCGTACGTGCGCGCCGGCCGTCTCGATCGGCCCGGCTCCGGGGTCGGCTTGTTCCTGGTACGCCAGTTCGCCGGCTTTCATGGGGGCACTGCGGTGTGTCTCGATCGCCCCGGTGGAGGTGCTCGCTTCGTGGTGCGGATCCCCCGTTCTGCCGAGGGTGCCGCGGCCTCGGGTCCCCCCTGACCGCCGCAGGCGGTACGCTGACAGCTCCCAATTCATCGGCGCGGCGCCGCGCGCCGTCGTGCACCAGGAGCTACCCCCCCTGCGGATCTCGCGGGCCGACAGGCTCGCCACACACGACGTGATCCTCGCCGATGGGGCGACAGCCACGAACTTCTTTCAGCGTGGACTCGAGAGCGGTTACCCGCCAGAACTGTGGAACGTCGAGCACCCCCAGCAGCTGACCCGGTTGCATCAGGAGTTCGTCGATGCCGGCGCTGATCTGATCCTGACCAACTCCTTCGGCGGAACCCGTCAACGGTTGAAGCTGCACAAGGCCGATCACCGTGTGTTCGAGCTGGCCGAGATGGCAGCAAAGATCGCCCGCGCCGTGGCTGACGCTGCGGACCGGCCGGTCGTGGTGGCCGGCTCGGTGGGCCCGACGGGGGAGCTGTTCGAACCGCTCGGCTCACTCACCCACGACGTTGCCGTGGCCAGCTTTCGCGAGCAGATCGAGGGGCTCATGGCCGGCGGGGCCGATGTCGTCTGGATCGAGACGATGTCGTCGGTGGAGGAGGTCCGCGCTGCTGCCCAGGCGGCAATCGATGTCGGTGTGCCGTACACCGCAACGTGGTCGTTCGACACGGCCGGGCGGACGATGATGGGCCTGATGCCCGACGCCGTGGTGCACGTGTTCGATGGCCTGGCTGTCCCCCCGCTGGCGTTCGGCGCAAACTGCGGCGTCGGCGCGAGCGACATCCTGGTGACGTTGTTGACGATCTGCGCCGGCCCGCCGCTCCACGTCGAGGGCCAGGCACCGATCATCGTCAAGGGGAACTGTGGGATTCCTCAGTTCCACGGCACCGAGATCGTGTACTCGGGCACGCCGGATCTGATGGCCCGGTACGCGCAGATCGCCGTCGCGGCGGGCGCTCGAATCGTCGGTGGATGTTGTGGAACCTCGCCGGAGCACCTTGCGGCGATGCGGCGGGCCATCGACACCCGAGTCCCGACCGCACCCCCGACGATCAGCGAGATCGTCGACACAATCGGGCCCTTGGCGAACGCCGTGCCGAGCGACTCCGGCGATGGTGACCGGGTCCGTCGACGGAGTCGCCGCGCCGAGTGAGTGCGGTAGCGCGCCGAGTGAGTGCGGAGCAGACGCGGCGAGTGAGCATTGCCGGTTGATTCAGTCGTCGGGACGGTAGCGCCGGGTCGATTTGCGGTCGGAGATGCGCCGCTTGTCGTCGAGCCGGCGCCGCACCGACGCACGCGTCGGACGGGTCGGCCGCCGATCGATCGGGGCAACCGCTGCCGCGTCGAGACGCTCGCCGAGTCGGCGTAAAGCCTCGCTGCGGTTACGGAACTGGGACCGTTCGCTCGACACGACGACGCGGATCTCCTCGCCGCCCTGCTCGAGCAGCAGCCCGCGGATGTGTTCGCTGGCCACCACGAGGCGAACGTCGCAGCGCAGATCGACCTTGGTCGACGACGTGTTCACGTGCTGGCCCCCCGGTGCTGACGAGCGCGAGAACCGAATGGTGAGCGCGTCAGCAGGCACGACGA
>JANNHO010000326.1:0-3599 GCA_031404435.1 Acidimicrobiaceae bacterium
GCCCTCGGCGACCAGAAAGGTATTGGCCATACCGCCGCCGATCAAGATCGTGTCCACCTTCGTCAGCAAGTTCTCGACCACGCCGATCTTGTCGCTGATCTTGGCGCCACCCAGAATCGCGACGGTTGTGCCCATGAGCGCCTGCGCGGCGTCTGAGGACCCTGCCGCCACGACGACACCGGCGCCTTCGTTGCCGACGGGCATCGACTCACCGATCCGACCCGCCAAGCTCGCCATCTGCTGCGCCGGGACCGGGGCGGTGATCACCGGCTCGCCAACGGTTCCGGCCATGCTCGCCGAATTGACATCGGCACCGGCGAGCAGCAACCCCAGGTCGGACGGATTAATCGGCGCAGCATCAATCCGCACCACCACATCGTGGTCACCCGGTTCAGTGACTGCGACCGTGGCGATCGACAACTCGAGGCGCCTGTCGCTGGTGACGAGCGAGCGGATCTGGCGCATCGATGTGGGCAGGTGGGTGGACGGGGAAGTGGGCAGGTGGGTCGTCATTGGTTGGGCTCCGGCATGGTCGAGGTGCCCGTCACCCTACGCGGCGGGTGCTGCGACCAACTCGACGTGGCAATCGACGAGGCCACGGCACACCCCTCGCCACCCACACGATTCGTCCGTGTCCATCGCGCGCCGCACGTGCGCGTGAAGGACACGGAGCAACCCCGGACCACGGCCGCCTCGCCACAGGCGCGCTTCAGTGGCGATGCGCTCGACGGGCGGGGCTCAGGAACCGACGAGGGCGAGGAGCTCGGTGCGGTCGGGACCGGGCAGTGGGGTGGGGTCGGCAAGTGCGACGACACGCTCGGCGACCCCGGGACGTGACAGTACGTTGCGGCCGCGCGCCAACAACATCGCCACCTCCAGATTGGCCCGGAACAGCTCGGGATCCTTGATTGCGGCTGATCCCAGCGCTTGGCCGAGGTTCCATCCGGGATCGTCGGTCTCGTAGTGCCGGCCGGCGATCGCTGCTTGGATCTCGGCCAAACGGTGGCGGTCGAATGCGAGTGTGTCGGCGAACATCGGCTCGACGGTCTCGGCGGTGAGCTCGTGCCAGCGCAGCGCGACAGCACGCACGTCGTCGAGGGGTGCCTCGCGCAGCAGCGCTCGTAGTGCGGCGGCGTGTGTGACGCCGATCGAGATCCCCCTTCCGAGCGACGGGTTGGTGCACGCCCACGCATCGGCGAGCGCAACGATGCCGGTCGCCACGGGAACACCGTCGACGACGTAGCTGCGGTGGCGGTCCTCGATCTTGGCCATCAGCTTGACGTCGGTGATCGGTTCGGCGTCGATCCAGTGGGCGATCAACGGGAACCCTCGCACGACCCTGGTCCAGCAATCGGTCTCGAGCAGACCGCGCATCGCTGGATCCTTGGAACTGGCCACCACGCCGACACCCCACGTGCCGTTGTCAGCCGGCAGCGTCAGGATCGACACCGAGCCGTAGTGCTGAAGCGGACCGCCGAACGCCGGAGGGATCGACCCGTCACTGGAACGGAAGTGGCGAGCGTAGTAGACGAACCCCGAATCGTCGATCACCTCGGCCGGACCTGGCGACCCAGCGTCGCGCAGCCACTGCGACACCGACGAACGACGCCCTCCCGAGTCGACCACCAGGTCGGCGCGGAGCACCTCGCCGTTGTCGGTGCTGACCCCGCGGACGTGGACGATGCCGTCAGGACCCGCCTCGGCGACAAGGCCGCTCACCCCGACGCCACGACGGATCGTCAACCCCGTTGCCGACGCAGCCATCGCCGCAACGACCGATTCGGCGACCGGGCGGCGCGCGGTGACCGATGTGAACCGTTCGTCGCCATCTCGCCACCCCCCGGTGATCTCGGCCGGCACACCTTCGATCGGGTTCGAGCGCAGTGCACCGGCGGCCAACATCGCCTCGGTCAGCCCCGGCAATTCGGCATCGGCCACGTGACGGAACTTGGCCAGGAAGAAGTGCAGCATCTTGAACTGGTTGACCCCACGGCGATCCCACTCGTCCCATGCGGCACCGGGGGGCGGCGGTGGTGTGGGGTCGCGCTCGAGCACCGTCACGTCGTGTCCGTCGTTGGCCAGCATCATCGCCGCGCAGGTGCCGACGATCCCGCCGCCCACCATCACCACTCGTCCCATTGGGCGCCCCTTTTGCGTCAGTCATTCGACTGGGACCACTATCCACTTTTGCGTAGAACCGGGTCAAGGTGACGTCGGTCACCCGCGTCGGCGTACCCCGAACCGGCGCGTGCGGGCAGCCATCAGACCTAGGCCGACGAGCATCAGCGTCGTTGCCGCCCGCGTCATCGGCGACGTGTCGGTGCCGGTGACAGGGATCGCCCTGGTGGGCGTGCCGGCCGGTGTGGGCGTGCTGGTCGGGACCGGGGTGATCTCGGCGGGCGGGCGGGCCGACACCGAGAACCGCAGCTCGGCCTGGGCACGGGAGCCGTCAGCGAGAACCACCCACACCACCACCGAGTAGTCACCGGGTTGCGTGGCCGTGCCCGACATCGTGCCATCGGGGAGCATCGTGATCCCGGGCGGCAGCGTGCCGGAGGCGAACTGATACGTCACCGGCGTTCCATCGGCTGTCGTTGTCGGCAGTGGGTTGAACGAACTGCCGACCACGGTGTGGGCGACACCGAAGACCGTGACCATCACCTGTGCTGTCGAGGTCCCGCCATGGCCATCGCTGATGGTGTAGATGATGACGGCGATGCCGATGAACCCTGCCGCCGGAGCGAACGTCACCTGCGACCCGCCCGCGGCAATTGCGACGGTGCCGGCGCTGGCCGGGAGCACGCTGACGGCCACGACCGACAGGCCGAATCCGCTCGGCGAGACGTCGTTGCCGAGCACGTTGATCGAGATCGTCGTGCCTGGCGCGGCGCTGGCCGTGTCGTTGCTCGCCACGGGTGGTTGGCCACCGACCGAGATCGTGACCGTCACTGACGACATTGCCCCCGACGCGTCGGTGACGGTGTAAGTGAAGCTGTCGCTACCGATGTAGCCGGCGGCGGCGGGCGTGTAGGTGTACGAACCGTTCGGCTGGATCGTGAGCGTGCCGTGCACCGGTGCGGTGTTCGCGGTCACCGACAGGCCGCTACCGAGGTCGTTCGACAACACGTTGCCGGTGGTGGTTGCCCCGGCGGCGACCGCCACCGCATCGGCGGTCGCGACGGGGAGCACCGTGAGCAACAGCGTTGCGGTCGCGGTACGACCTTCTGTATCGATGACGGTGTAGGTGAGGGTGACCGGCCCGGAGTAGGCCGGGTTGGCGGTGAACACCACGGTGCTGCCGACGATCTGCACCGTGCCCTGTGCCGCAGGCGGAGACGAGACCGTCGAGATGGACAGGCCTGTCCCGAGATCGTTACCCAGCACGGCGACTGTGGTCGTCGTCGTCGTCTTGCCAGCGCCGTTCGGACCCAGCAGGCCGGTGATACAGCCGTTGCGCGCGTGCAAGCTCAGCTCGCGCACAGCGTGTACCTGGCACTTGCGCGCGCCACGGCCCTGCGCGAACGACTTGGCGAGGCCGCGTGCGTCGATCAAGGTGCCACCTGTGGCAGCTTGAGTACCGGCGGCCGCGGTACCGCAGC
>JANNHO010000327.1:0-18552 GCA_031404435.1 Acidimicrobiaceae bacterium
CCGGCCGACTGCGCCCTCGACTGCGAGAAGATCCGGAGCTCCGGCGATCCGGTGCAGCGGTCGGTCACGACGACGCTTTCGCCGGAGTAGTCGAGGCCGTCGTTGAGGGTGAAGCGGCCGAGGTGGGCGACGTGGCATCCATCTCGGCTCATCACCATGTCATATCGATAGAAGTTGTCGGGCGTGATCGCCTCGGTCTGGGCGGTGAAGCGATTGCGCACCCGGACCAGTTCGGGCTCGCTGAAATCGCGATGATCGAATCCGACGAGACCGCCATCGAGGGAAATGCTCGACGAAGACGACGACCCGGCCTCGGCCGGTGGGAGGATCGTCATCAGCTCGGCAGGCGGTGTCGCGGCGGTGGAGGTACCACCGTCGACGACCACGATCGCAGCGACGAGCATCACGATCGCTGCACCGATTGCACGCGCCGAAGCCGGTTTCACCCTGGCACGATCCCGTTGCGGTTCACACATCGAGCTCCGCCAGCACTCGGTGGTACCGGGTTTGGGCCCAGCCGGCGGCGGCCAGATCACCGCGTTCCCGATTCGCCGAAATCAGGTGCCGCCAGAGCTCGTCGGCGTACGGTCGGTCGAGGAGGGTTGCCTCACACACGTCGACCGCCTCCCTGTACCGTTCGGCTCGAACGTGCCCGCCGGCAACGATCGCCGCCATCGACTCACGCAGCGCCGCCACCCAGATGCGCTGCGCCTCGACCCATTCGAGCGGACCGTCCTCGGCAAGAAGTTCACCACGATAGAGCGACAGCGCCCGCGCGGCGGCCGCGGTAGCAGCCTCGTGCTCGCCGTGCGAAACCGCGGACCTGGCTGCATTCGACTCGCTGAGGAACTGAGCAAGATCACACGAGTCAGTGGCCGAGAGCACAAGCCGGTATGCCTCACCCGTGCGATGGATGCCAAGGTTCTCGGCGACACCCGCCGCCGACAGAACCTTGCGGATCGCCGAGGCGGCGACCTGCAGGTTGTGGATCCCTGCAGCGGCATCTCCCTCAGGCCACAGGGCTTCGACGATCGTCTCGCGATGCACGGCCGATTCGGGATGGATCGCAAGCATCTTCAACAATGACCGGGCCCTCGGGCGGAGCGCTTCGAGTGAGATCTCTCGCCCGAACACCCGAACGTCGAAGCGACCGAGGCAACAGACTTCGAGCGAACGCGCATTGTTGCGTCCGTGCTGAGTCGGCACGCCCGACAGCGGCGCCGGTTCACCCGGGCCCGCGGCGATGAAGTTCCTGACCAGCGGCACGAGCGCGGCAATTCCGCCTGCCCGTACCATCGCCTGCGACGTTCGCCGGACCAAGTCATCGGCTTCGGCGACGACGACAGCGCAGAGACCTTCCAATGCCCCGGCATCGAGCTCGCGAAAGTCGCGAGCAACCTGTCCCAAGAGCTCCGAACATGGTTGGCCTCGGCGCGCCGCTCCCAACCCGGCAAACAGCCCTGCGACCGCTGCCCCCCACGGATCGCCATCACCGACACACTGGTCCCGAACACGGACTGCTTCGTCAACACCCTGCGGCCGGTTGGTCAACGACATTGCTGCCCGAGCGAGGCGGGATACCCATCCACAACCCGAGCGATCGGCCAGGCTTTCAGCTTCGTCCAACGTTCGGTCCGCACCCTCCTCGCCGACCAGGAGACCCGTGATCGCCAGCAGCGCCAATCCGGCACTCGTCCCACTTGTCCCGAGCGACTCGTCGGTGATCGCACATTCGGCCGCCGCCTCGGCCGCCGCAACATCTCCGCCGAGCAGGCGCAGGGCAGCCGCTGCCAGCATGCCCGTCGCGCCGAGGCCGACCAAACCGTTGGCCGCGACGATCGGATCGCGGCGACACCCGGATTGCGTCAGCGCAACCCACCCGGGGGGCGCCTGGGCGAAGGGATCGAGCCACGACGCCAACTCGGTTCGCTCGACGCAGCACTGGTTCGTGAAGTCGCCGCCGAAACCCTTGGCCTCGGCGGCGTGGAACGACTCGATCGCAGCCGACCAGCGGCCGGCCGATCGTTCTGCGCGAGCCCTGCTCAGCAGCAACCACGGATCATCGGCCACGATTGACGGTGGCAGATCGTTGATCAAGGCCGCGGTCGGCAGGCCCCAGTCCTCATTGGTCGGCTTGGCCAACCGCTTCACGGCTGCCCAGTCGCCGGCCCGGGCAAAGCAACGGATCGCGTCGTACATGTAGCCACTGCGCTCCAACATCAGACCTGCCTGATTGAACCGAGCGGCGGCTCGATCGGTGCCGTCGCGTTCGACCAGGAGCACCTCGAGGTGACTGCGGAGCACCTCGTGATACCGGTAGGTGTCGTCGTCGTCGATGGCGACAGTGAACAACTGGCTGCTGACGAGGGTGCGGAGGTGACGTTGCGAGCCCTGGGCATCACGCAGTTCATCGGCCATCGAAGGCGTCAGCACTCCGAGCACGCAGGTATCGACCAGGAACTCCCGCAACTCCGGATCGATCGGCCCCAACACGTTTCCTGCAAGGTACTCGCGGACGATACGGGTGCGGCCATTGAGCCGTTCGATCAATCCACGCTGTTCCACCGGGTTGAGCCCCCGGGATGCCAAGTGGAACATCTGCAAGCCGGCCGGCCACCCATCCACCCGGCGGGCGAGCCTGGCGATGTCGTCGGGGCGCAACCATGTGTCGTACAGGTCGTGGAACAGTTGCTCGGCCTCCCACGACCGGAAGCGGAGGTGCTCGTTGGTGACGATGAGCAACTGTCCCATCAATTGCACGGCGCTCAGCTCGAAGCTGGGCTCGCGTCTGGTCGCCAGTACGACGCTGAGCGATACCGGTGCGTCGTCGATCAACGCTTCGAGGGCACCTTCAGCCTCTGTGCCGACCAGCACGTGGGCATCGTCGATCGCCAGGGCGATCGGACGTGGACCGCGCATCAGCCACTCAACGGCATCACCAACAGCGGTCCATCCAAGTGGCACGTCGACCGACATCTCGTGAAGCGCTGCATTCACGGCGCAGATGAACCCAGCTGCGGATCCATCAAGTCCGCTGCATGTGATCCAGGCAACCGAACCGCTATAGCGATCGGCGAACGCCGCCATCGCCGTCGTCTTGCCGGAGCCTGCGGGCGCGAGGAGCAACGTAACCCGATGGTTCCAGGCCTGGTCGACCAGATCATCGACGCGAGGACGCGGCACCGCCTTGACCCGGGGCGGACGCAGACGCGACCGGGCCACGGTCGTCATTGGTGTGCACAACCTGTTGACCGCCGATGGCGTCCATGAACGTCCTGGCGGCCAGTGTTCATCTACGGGAAACTACGCGGCGGTCGGGCGTGCCGCATCAGGTGATCACCTATGTTTTGGGCGCCGAATCGTCAGGCTGACCGTTCCTCGACAGCCAGCCACCGAGTTCGGCGCGCGACGAGATGCCGAGCTTGGTGTAGATCCGCGACAGGTTCGCCTCGACAGTCTTCGGGCTCACGAACAGCGTCGCAGCAACCTCGCGATTGGTTCGCCCGGCACCGGCATGTTCCGCGACCCGCCGTTCCGCGGCTGTCAATTCACCCGTCGCCTGGTGCCGGATCGGGATGCGGTTCAACTCCTCCGCTGCCCGATCGGCCCACGCCTGAGCTCCGATGTCGAGGAAGATCGCGTGGGCCCGCTCGCAGGTGTCCTTCGCAGCCCGCCGCTCGCGACGACGTCGTTGGACACCGCCGAGGAGCAGGAGCGTCCGGGCCAGATCGAACGGCATGTCGAGTCGTTCATGCTGCTCGACCGACGCGGTGAGCGCCGCCAGCGCGCCATCGAGGTCACCCCCGGCAGCGCGTACGACACCGCGACAGCGGCCCGCTGCGGCAATCGCCCACACGCGGTCGAGCTCCTGACCTCGGGCTCCGAACACGCTGACAAGTGCCTCGGCGCGATCGAGGTGCCCGAGCGCTGCGAGCGCTTCGATGGCATCCGGGAGGAAGAACAGCAGTGCCGGCTCACCAATGCCGTGCGCCTCGACTGCCTCGACCACCGGTCGACACGCCTCCCACGCCGTGGCGTGGTCCCCCACGGTCAGTCCAACCAAGGCGACGGTGGCGGCAAGCCACAGATCGGCGGCACGATTGCCGTGGTGATCCAACGGCCGTGCCTGTTGTGCCCGCTCGATGGCACCGGCAAGATCACCGCGGTGAGCGAGCACGAGGGCCTGCTGGGCAAGGGACCATCGATGCAGCAGCGCGCTCCCGGTCATCTCCGCGGTGGCGCCGGCCTCCTCGGCGACCTCGGCCGCACGTTGGAAGTGGCCGGTACGGGTCTCCAACCACGCGAGCCACAGCAGGGCGTGGGCGAGATCGCTTTCCATGCCCAATTCGCCCAACGCGACCCGCACCTCGCCGAGGATGTCACGTGCCCCGGTGTGTCGCCCCTCGAACAGCAAGATGAGCGCGGCAACGGCTCGCGGTGGCAGACCCATCATGTTGACCCGACGCCGATCCTCCAGTGCCAGCGAGCGGTCCAGCGCGTGGCGGTCGACACCCCCTCCGCACAAGAAGGTGGCGAGGGTTCGGTAGGCCAGCGCCTCGGACAGGAACGATTGATCCCTCGACTCCTCGAGGTGGGTGACGGCCTTGCCCCCAAACTCGGCGGCCGACGGGTAATCACCGCCGAGCATTGCGATGTAGAGCAGATCCAGCTCCACGCGCGCCGCCGCATCCACGTGATCGACGTACTTCAACGCGTCTCGCAGTAGCTCCTCGGCGCCGGCCAGGTTCTCGTCGTGATTGAAGATCTCGGCCAGCAGACGAAGCGCCTCGGCGCGGACCGGACGCGGAAGTTCGCCGGCCAGCACGCCCTCGAGCCCGACGCGGGCCTGGCCCCGATCACCGGCAACGACGTGCGCCGCCGCGGCTTGAAGTGCACGCGAACCCATCGCAACAACGTGGCCGGGGGGTGTGAGGGACTGCGCTCGGTCGAACAACACGGCTGCTGCCTGCTGGCCACCTCTAGCACGAGCGGCGACTGCGCCGTGCTCGATCGCCAACGCGACTGCCTCATCGGGAATGATCGCACCAAGGGCGAGATGGTGCGCTCGCTCCTCGGGACCCGCCGCCAGTTCCGCGAGTCGAAGGTGGAGCAGTCGGCGCTCCGCGGCAGGAGCGATCTCGGCGATCGTGGAAGCAAGCAGCGGGTGGGTGAAAATGATGCGGTCGGCGTCAACGTCGACGACACCGGCCTGGCGGGCAATCATCAACGCGACGTGGGCATCCTCACCGACGACGCCCGCAACTGTCTCCGTTGTCGGAGCCGGCATCGACGCTGCCACGAGCAACGCCGCTCGCGTCCCATCAGGCAGCGCCAGCACTCGTTCCGACAACAGGGCCGCGAGTGTGCGCGGAACCGGCAATGGCTCGCCATGTCCAGGCTCGCGGCCGTCGTCGATCATCGTTCGAACAAGCTCGATGGCGAAGAGCGGATTGCCGGCCGATGCATCCATGACCTGGTGCAGCGTCGGGCGGGAGAGAACCCGCCCGAGGCGGGTGCTGATCACGTGGTGAAGTTCGTTCAAGCCGATCGGGCCAACAGGGATCCGCTCCACCCGGTCTGGCATTGACCGCTCGACGTCGAGCCGGTCCCACCTTGCGTGCGTCTCTGTTCGCGCCGCGACGAGCAGGCTGACCGGCTCGTCGCGCAAACGTCGAAGCATGAACGCCAGGGTGGCGGCCGACGACGAATCCAGCCACTGGGCGTCGTCGATGGCGATCAGCAGCGCGCGCTCGTCAGCCAAGCGACGCACGACGGACCCCAGGGCCGCCCCAATTGCTCGATGGTCCGGGGATGCTCCCGTCGGGGATCGTCGCAGCAACGCCACTTCCAGCGCGACGCGCTGCGGCTCGGGGAGAGCCGCCAGCACCGGATCACCAACCGGTTCCAGAAGGTCGCTCAACGAGGCGAACGCAAGCTTGCTCTCACTTTCGACCGGCCGACATTGGAGGATCGTCAGCGGAAGATCTGCAGCACGTGCGACGGCCGCCCTCCATACCGTCGTCTTGCCGATCCCCGGACCGCCTTCCAGGATGCACACCTGCGGCCGCTCCTCGATGGCACCGAGGAACCTTGTGATGGCGGCCAGTTCCTGGTCACGCCCGAATACGGAATCGTTCACCGCCCGTCACCGCCCACGTCAGCCGGTCAGCCGGTCGCGGTTCCCGGGCGGAGCTTGGCGGTGAAGAACTCGATCACCTGGGCAACGCTTGGTTCGTCGCGTTGTTCGGTCAATACCGAATGGTCGCGTTTGGAGGCGCTGGCAAGCTCCACGGCGATGAACGCGTCGCCGAGCAGCGACCGCAACGTGTCGAAGCGCGAGCCGACGAGGCTGTCGTCACGGAACCGCAGACCCATCACCTGGCAACCGTCGGCTGCCCGTTGGGCGACCGCGAGTGCGTCGTCGGGAGACAGGTTGAGGTCGCGCTGGCGCTTCTTGCCGGCGATCGCCAACGGAAGCGACGGCTGCGAGAGCACGGGTGCCACCATCACCTCGTCGACCATCATGCCAAGCGCGAACCCTCCGCTGAAGCACATGCCGACCGCACCGACGCCCGGGCCTCCGCAGTCGTGGTGGAGCGACCGGGCCAGCGCCCGCAGCCACGCGATGACCGGCGACGTCTGGTTCAGCGCCCACAGCGTGAACTCACGCGAGATGCACAACCTGCCAACGGAGCGCGCTGCGTACAGGGGGCTGATCGCGCGACCGGGAGTGCCGAGCAGCGACGGCATCATCACGGTGAAACCCGCATCGACGACGTCGTTGGCGAAGGCCGCAACCTTGGGGGTGATCCCGGGAACCTCGTGGATCACGATCACCCCGGGCCCGGTTCCCCGCCGGTAGGTCGGATAGCTCGCACCAGCAGCCGCGAAGGAATCGGCGACCCAGCCATCGAGGACCCGTTCCCAATCGTCTGCCTCGCTCATCGCAGCCGCCCGACGGCCGCTAGCGCACGTTCGGCCAGCGCGTCGACACCCACCCGAAACGGCTCGATGTCGACCGCTTGATCGCCCATCGACCCGTGCAGGTATCGGGCGTAGACACCTTCACTGATCACCGCCAAACGCCAGCAAGAAAACGCCACGTAGTAGTCGATGCCAGACAGATCCCGCCCAGTCCGCAACGCATAGCGCTCGAGCATGTCGGCGTAGCTCGGGAACCCGGGGGCCGAGGTGGGATCGTTGGCGCGCACGTTGGCGGCCTCACCGGTGTACCAGTACACCCCCAGGTAGCCGACGTCGGCGAGCGGGTCGCCGAGGGTGCACAGCTCCCAATCGAGCACCGCGGTGATTCTGCCGCGCCCCCACGTCGGCGAGGCAGTTCCCGAAGCGGTAATCACCGTGGGCGATCGTCGTGGCGCGTTGCTGCGGGATGTGGTCGCGCAGACGAGCGGCGACCTCGTCGATGGCGGGAATCTCGCGCGTCTTGGAACCCTCCCACTGCGCCGACCACCTCCGCACCTGACGTTCGATGTAGCCATCTCGTTTGGCGAAGTCGCCGAGACCGACCTCGTCGATATCGACGGCGTGGAGCTCGGCGAGCACGTCGATGAGATGTTCGGAGGCGGGTCGGCGGAGCTCGATCGGCACCAGATGGGCCCGCTCGACGCTGTCGAGCACGACCCCGCCGACGAACGCCATCACGTAGAACGGCGCACCGTTCACCGCCGTGTCGGTGCACAGCCCGAGCGTTGCCGGTACCGGCACGCCGGTGCGCCCGACGGCCGTGATGACCCGGTGCTCGCGGGCCATGTCGTGGGCGGTTGCCAGCACGTGGCCGAGCGGCGGACGGCGGAGCACGAACACGGTGCCGTCAGCGCCGGTGACCCGGAACGTGAGGTTGGAGCGGCCCCCGGCGATCAGGTCGAAGCGGAACGGGGCCACGGCACCGTCGATGTAGTCGACCAGCCACTGCGACACGGCATCGACGCGAACTCCAGCGAGGTCGGCCGTGCTCGGCGCGTGTGGAGGCACCGACAGGCCGGACATGGCGGCCACCGTAGACGCGCTCAGCCCGGCCGGGAGACCCCGACGACCTTGGCCCAGTTGACCACCGACACCTTGACCACATCGCCGGTCGCCGGGGCGTGGACCATCGATCCACCGCCGAGATAGATCGCGACATGCCCGATCGGCGCGTAGTAGAAGATCAGGTCGCCCGGTTGGGCCTGATCGGCGGGCACATGCGGCGTGGAGGCAAACTGCGCTGCCGATTGATGCGGCAAACTGACGCCCGCCTTGCCCCATGCGTATTTCGTCAGCCCGGAGCAATCAAACGCTACGCCTGGCGACGACGCGGCGAACTTGTATGCGACCCCGAGTTGGCCCTGCGCGGCGTTCACCGCGACACCGCTCATCGACGATGGAGCCGGCACATCCGGAGCTGGCACTGCTGTCGGTTCGGCGGGTGTCGCCGCGCCCGACCCACGGACCGCGGACTGAGCCCCGCCGCCACGCACGGTCGCCGAAGATGAGCCGGACGAGCCCGACGACGCGGCGCCGCTCGAGCGAGTTCCGGTCGAGGGTCGGCTTCGGGCCTCGCGTTCTTGGGCTGCCGCGACAGCAGCTGCGATTCGGCGTTCTCGTTCCTCGGCCACGAGGTCACCGAGCTCGGCCTGAGCCGCGCCGAACTTGGCGGTCAGCTCAGCCGTGAGTTGCTCGCCGCGCACCTGCTGGTCCTCGAGTCCGGCGATGAGCCCCGCCTGCTCGGATTGCTTTGCTTCGAGCGCGCGCTGCTCGACCGTGAGGTCGTCGACGAGCGACACCAGGTCGTCGGTCGTGCCGGCACCCTGATCGAGCGCAACCCTCGACAACTCGGCGCGCTGCAGGTCGTCGGACAGGGTCTCGACCGAGGAAAACAGCGGGGTCAGCGCCTCGTCCCCGCCCGAGGTGTACCGGTCGAGAGCGATGCCGACCATCTGGGCCTGCAGCCGAGCGAGCACCGCCTGTTGCGCATCGACGCTGCCCTGCGCGAGCGTGATCTCGCTGCCGAGTTCGTCAATCCGGTCGAGGGCCGCGGCATGGTCCTCCTCGAGTTGACCCAACTGGTTCTCGAGTGCGTCGAGGTCGTCGGCGATTTGGGCGACTCTGCGCTCCTGGTCGCTGACCGCGTCGGCGGTCACGGAGGGCGCGGGCACACCGGCGATCAGCCCGAACGCGAGTACCGCTGCCAGGGCAGCACGAAACGAACAACCACTCCACATAACGGGGAGTCACGCTATCAACGGATGACGAACAGGTGTCGAAAAGATGACGAACACCGTCACCGGGCGGTCGCGTTGGGGTGGGCCGTGCGGCGAGCTACTCCCACTCGATCGTGCCGGGCGGCTTGGACGTGATGTCGTACACCACCCGATTCACGCCCGCCACCTCGTTGATGATCCGACTCGACATCTTCTCCAACAGGTCGTACGGCAGCCGCGCCCAATCGGCCGTCATCGCGTCGTCGCTGGTGACAGCGCGGATGATGATCGGGTGCGCATACGTGCGTTCGTCGCCCATCACCCCGACCGAGCGGATGTCGGCGAGCACTGCGAACGCCTGCCACAGCTCGCGCTCGAGCCCGGCGGCAGCGATCTCCTGGCGAACGATCGCGTCGGCCAACTGCAGGATCGCCACCCGTTCCGGAGTGACCTCGCCGATGATCCGCACACCGAGGCCGGGGCCGGGGAACGGTTGGCGGAGAATGATCTCGTCGGGCAGACCGAGCTCGTGACCGAGCCGGCGCACCTCGTCTTTGAACAACTGACGTAACGGTTCAATGAGCTTGAGGGTCATGTCCTCGGGGAGCCCGCCGACGTTGTGGTGGCTCTTGATCACCGCAGCGGTGCCGTCGCTGCCGCCACTTTCGATCACATCGGGGTACAGCGTGCCCTGCACGAGAAATTCCGCGTCACTCAACCCACCGGTGTGCTCTTCGAAGATGCGTACGAACAACTCACCGATGATCTTGCGCTTCGTCTCGGGCTCGGTCACACCCTCGAGCCGCTCGAAGTACCGTTCACCGGCACTCACGTGGATCAGCTCGATGCCCATGTTGCGGCGGAACGTCTCGACCACTTGATCGCTCTCGTTGAGCCGCATCAGCCCGGTGTCGACGTAGATGCACGTCAGCTGCGGGCCGATCGCGCGATGTACCAGCGCCGCGGCGACGGCCGAATCGACACCGCCGCTGAGCGCGCAGATCACCCGTCCAGAACCCACCTGGGCCCGCACCGCGGCGACCTGCTCGTCGATGATCGACGTCATCGTCCATGCCCGCTCACAACCGGCCAGATCGTGCAGGAACCTGCCGAGCACCGCCATGCCGTGGGCGGTGTGGACCACCTCGGGGTGGAACTGCACGCCCCAGATCCGTGACGTCGGGTTCTCCAGCACGGCCACCGGTGCATCCGGGGTGGACGCGGTGGCAACGAAGCCAGGCGGCACCTCGGTGACCGCATCGAAGTGGCTCATCCACACGTCGAGCTGATCGGGGATCTCGTCGGTGAGCAACGCCGATTCCGCCCCGGACGAACGGCTCAACCGGGCCCGCCCATACTCGCCGCGCATGCCGCGGCCGACGACACCGCCGAGTTGGTGGGCGATCAGCTGCGCCCCATAGCAGATCCCAAGGATGGGGATGCCGAGGTCGTAAATGGCCGGGTCGAGTGTTGGCGCGCCGTCGACGTGGACGCTCTTCGGTCCGCCGGACAGGATCAGCGCCGCCGGCTTGCGATCGGCGATCTCCCTCGCCGTGAGGCGGTGCGGAACGATCTCGGAGTACACATCGAGCTCGCGCACGCGGCGAGCGATGAGCTGGGCGTACTGAGCACCGAAATCGATCACGAGGACGGGATGTTCGGCGGGATCGGCAGCCATGGACGTCGATGGTAGGTGGTGCACGATGCATCGCCACCGATTTGCACGTGTCGCCACCGGTTTCCGCGAGGTGGCTGCGGGTCACCCGTGGAACTCGTCGGCGGCAGTGGCACGATGGGGCGATGAACACGTGCGGACCGGCGGCCACCATGCGTGCCCGCGTGCTGGCGGCGGCTGCGCTCAGCCTCGCATCCGTGCTCAGCCTTGCGGCTGTGTCGTGTTCGGGTCAGCCCCGCTACACAAGCGCAGTGGCCGTCACGACCGCGCCGGCCACCGGCGACACCACCGGCTTCGCCGACAACCCGTTCATTCCCGAGGACGCCAATATCGGCGACTGCGTCAGCTCGCTGCCGCGCCCGGGGTGTGGAACCGAGGCAAGCACCAGCGGCAAGACCGCCCTCACGTTCGGGGTGTTGATGGCGGGGATGGCCTTCATCGGCTGGCGAGTCGCCAGAGGTGTCCGCCAACGCGACCGCCAGCGTTAGCGCCAGACTCCGGAGATGTCGACGACGAGCTGCGTCGGGACCAACGAGTACACGCAGCCGTAGCCACGCGACGAGGCCAGCAGGGTCGCGCTGGCGGAGGTTTCGGCCGCACCGAAGTTGGCGTTCGAGGTGCCGGGCCACTGCGTCGTGAGGCACGGGTACGCGGTCAGAAATCCGGCACCGGACGTCTCGGTCGCGGTGAGGTTCACCTGCGCGGCGACGAGATTGCCGAGCGCCACCACCTCCGACAGGTTCGAGGCGTGGTACTGATGCCCGCCCGATCGTGTATCGACGAGGCGCTGTGGCGTCACCGCCTGGTAGCGCGCCCCGGAACCGGGCCGGTACTCGGCCACCTTGTCGATCAGCAGATCGGTCTCGCCAGAGCTGAACACGCAGACGCGACCCCCGGCCCCAACACGCACGTTCACCAGGTTCGGTCGCGTTGCACCCGTCACGGGGTTCAGGTTCGACACCGTGGGGCGCGCAGTACCGCACGGCCAGACGGTGACGAACCCAGCCATCGCCGGGTCGACCGCCGTCACCGTCAGCGCCACGGCAGTCGCCGACGAGGCCGTGACCGCTGCGGGTATCACCGCCACCGACATCTCGCCGCCGATTCCCAAACGGGTCACCCCACCAAGCCCGGAACGCGTATCGACGAGTCGCTCGGCGGTCGACACCAACCCGGTGGATGAGCCAGTCGTCAACCAGCCGTTGAGATCGACGATCAGGTCGGTGCCGCGCAGGGTGGTGAAACAGATCCGCCCATCGCCAATTGGCACGATTGCCGCGTTGGTGACCACGTGTCCGGGCATTGGGTTGAGGTTCGACGTGGCCGGCTCCGCCGCAGAGCACGGATAGGCCCGGACGAAACCCGCCGCCTCACTGCGGTCGGTGGTGAGGTTCAGCGCAACCGATGTGGCCCCCGGCGGAGCGATCGAGCGCAGGTCGAGTTCGCCGCGCCCCCCGGCCGGCAACGATGCAAACGCCTGCCCGGACACCCGCGTGTCCAACAATCGAACCGGGTCGACAGCGACGAAGCCCGACGACATCCCGGCCGGGACGCTGAACGCCGGCGGCGTCGCCGCCCCGAGGGCGGGTGCCGCGACGGGGACCGCGGCAGAGTAGAACGTCGGCCGATACAGCCAGGCGTTGCTGCGCCACAGGTCGAAGTTGCCGCCACTCGACAGTGCGATCACCATTCGGCCTTGAGCGTCGAGCCATGGCATCAGGAACGCCCCGTAGTTACCGCAGGTGCTGCACTTCATGTCCTGGCTGACAGGAATCTGCTGCACGGTCTGCCACGGGCCCTGCGGAGCCGCGGCGCGGTCGATGATCAGGGTCGTACCCCACCACTCGTCACGTTTGGTGACCGACACGAACGTGTCGCCGAACCACTGCACGCTCATTGGATTGGCGGCGTTGCGCGATGAAACCGGCACCGCCGACGCTGCGGATGCGGCCCACCCGAGTCCGTTCCAGTACTCGGGCGCGGCATCGAAGTGCCCGCGCGGTACACGCGCCAGGTACGTGTTGGGCATGCACGTGGCGTCGAACTGGGCGACGCTGTTGACGTTGTTGGTGAACTGTCGGTAGCAGTGGCTGTACAGGTAGCTGTAGGCGTCGGTCGATACGGCGGACCAGCCGTACAGGCGGGTCGACGAGTCGGCGGCCGGCTCGAAGTAGACCTGCTGCAGCGTCACCGGATCGAGGATCGCCAGCCAGGTGCGCACCGGAGCGGCCGGATGGGTGGCCCCAGCGCCGTTCGGGTTGTGCATCTCCACCATGAAGATCCACAGGTTGCCGTCGTAGCCGATTTCACCGTCGAGCGGCCAGAACCATGTTCTGCTGTCGACGGTCTGCGCGTCGCCGATGAAGTCACGCCCGCGACTGCCCTGCACGGTGAAGCAGGTTCCCTGCTGCACGATCGCGCCGTTGTGGACAGCGTTGGTCGCGGCGCCACTGGCAACATCGGACGGGTGGTCGTTGCGCAGGTTCTCGTCGTTGCTGAAATGCAGGTCCTGAAACATCCACAGCACCCGACCATCGGGCAGCGGGAAGGCGTGCGGATAGTCACCACCGCCGAAACCCTGCGTCGTACCGGTGGCGCCAAGTCCCGGCACGGCGAACAGCGCGTCGAGTTGCGCCTCGTTCAGCGCTTCACGCCCGCATCCCGGTGCTGCGCCGACCGATGGGACGGGGATCACCGATGACACCGGGGCGATCGCGGCAAACACGACAACCGCGAGTGCGGCTCTCCACTGACGACACCTGATCGACACGCCATCCTCCTGCTCGTTGCCCGTATCCGTTGCTGGTCCCGGCCGCCAAGCAGAACCAGCCTGGCAGCCCGACCCTGCTCGTAGTCATCGGCACGCGCGCCGCCTGCCACGAGGACGTGTTCACCGCCTCGGCGTGCGGCGCGCGCGGGTAGCGTCGCCGCCCATGACCCCCGAGGAGTTCCGCACGCACGGCCACGCCCTGATCGATTGGATCAGCGAGTACGTCGAGCATGTCGACCGGCGCCCAGTCGCCTCGTCGGTCGCACCCGGCGAGATCCGCGCGTCGATGCCGCAGCATCCGCCCACAACGCGGGGGTCGTTCGCCGACGTGCTCGCCGACCTCGACCGGATCGTCATGCCCGGCATCACGCACTGGCAGCACCCGAGCTTCTTCGGGTACTTCCCGGGCAACTCCTCATACGCGTCGATCCTCGGCGAACTGGCATCGGCAGGCCTCGGCGTACAGGGCATGAGCTGGGTCACCAGCCCGGCGTGCACCGAGGTGGAGACGCTGATGCTCGACTGGATGGGCGAGCTGCTCGGTCTGCCGGATCGCTTCCGCTCCACCAGCGAATCGGGCGGTGGCGTGATCCACGGCTCGGCCAGCGAAGCCACCCTGGCATCGATCCTCGCCGCTCGCTGGCGGGTGTCGGGCGGCGAGATCAACCATCTCGGAGACACCACCAAACTCGTTGCATATGCAACATCACAGTCGCATTCGAGCATTGAGAAGGGTTTGCGAATCGCTGGCATCGGCACGAATCAGCTGCGCGTCGTCGCCCACGACGGTGGTTTCGCGATGCGCGCCGACGCCTTCGCGAAGGTGGTGGAGGACGATCTCGCCAAAGGGCTGCAACCGTTCTGGGTGTGCAGTACGCACGGCACAACGAGCTCGATGGCTTTCGACCCCACCTCGGCAATCGCCGATGTGGCCGAACGGCACAACATCTGGCTGCACGTCGACGCGGCGATGTGCGGCATCGGCGCACTCGCCACCGAGCACCGATGGGTGAACGACGGCCTCGACCGCGCCGACAGCTACTGCACCAACCCGCACAAGTGGATGGGCGTCAACTTCGACTGCGATCTGTTCTACACCGCCGACCGAGTGGCACTCCTCGGAGCGTTGAGCATCCTTCCGGAGTACCTGCGGTCTGCGGCTGCGGAAAGCGGCGCCGTCATCGACTACCGGGACTGGCAGATCCCCCTCGGCCGCCGGTTCCGATCGCTCAAACTGTGGTTCAGCATCCGCGACGGCGGTGCCGTGGAGGCCGTGGCGATGATCCGTCGTCACGTGGCGATCACGCGTGAGCTGATCGACTGGGTCCGTGCCGACGACCGGTTCGAGATCCTGACCACCTCGCCCCTGAACCTGATCTGCATCGCTCACCGCGATGGCAACGACACAACCGACCGCATCGTCGACGAAGCCAATCGCAGCGGACGGGCACTGTTCACCCGGACCGTCCTTGACGGGCGCAGCGCGTTGCGTTTCTCGATCGGGGGCCGTACCACCGAGGAGCACCACGTGCGCGACGCCTGGGGCCTACTGCAGTCGCTGGCCTAGCCTGGCTGCACAGGAAACCCCTACTGCCGTGCCACCGATCAAACCCCCCGCTGCCACCAGCCCTGGCCCCACCAGCCCCGGCGCCGAGCCGGGCGATGCAGCCCGCATGGACCAGGCGATCGAGGTCGCCGCCGGCGCTCGTTTCGTGGCTCCTCCGAACCCGTGGGTCGGGTGCATCGTGGTGTGCATGAACGGGTCGACGTTCACCGGAGCCACCGAGCAGCCCGGTGGCCGTCACGCCGAGATCGTGGCGCTCGATGCGGCCCGCGCCGCCGGGGCCGATGTGCGCGGCGCCACGGTGTTCACGACGCTCGAACCGTGCTCGCACCACGGGCGCACCCCACCCTGCGTCGAGGCATTGAAGGATGCCGGAGTTGGCCGAGTGGTCAGCGCTCTCATCGACCCCGACCCGAACGTGGCGGGCCGTGGGCTGAACGCACTGCGCGACGTCGGCGTCGCGGTGGTCGTCGGAGTCGGCGAGGCCGAAGTTGTCGAGCAGCTGCGCCCCTATCTGCACCACCGCCGCACTGGCCGACCGTACGTGGTGCTCAAGATGGCCGCCACCCTCGACGGGCGTACCGCCGCCGCCGATGGCACCAGCCAGTGGATCACCGGAGCCGAGGCGCGCGTCGAGGTGCACCGCTACCGCGCCGGGAGCGGCGCCGTCATCATCGGCGTCGGCACCGTTCGCGCCGACGATCCGTCGCTCACGGTTCGCCACGTCATCGGACCCGACCCGCGGCGCGTGGTGCTCGGCCGCGCCCCGCGCCCAGCCCGTGTGCATCCGTGCCTCGAGTGGAGTCGAGAACACGGCTCGCTCGGTGATCTACTGGACCGACTCGGCCGCGAGGGGGTGCTGCAGGTGTTGGTCGAAGGCGGGGCGCAGGTAGCGGCCAGCTTCCACCGCGAGCGTCTGGTCGACCGCTACATCATCCACCTGGCACCTGCGCTGATGGGTGGCGACGACGGTACGAGCGTGTTCAATGGACCCGGAGCATCGACCATCGGAGATGTGTGGCGCGGCGAGATCGTCGCCACCCGGCTCCTTGGTACCGATCTCGAGATTCAGCTGATCCCCAAGGACCGCCCATGACCACCGGCCACGCCGACCCGTTCGCCCCCATCGATGAAGTCATCGCGGCAATCGCCCGCGGTGACATGGTGGCCATCGTCGATGACGAGGACCGGGAAAACGAAGGCGACCTGATCATGGCGGCTGAACACGCGACCGCCGAGAAGATCGCGTTCTTCGTGCGTCACACGTCCGGTGTGATCTGCGCTCCGATCACCGGGGAACGCTGCGACGACCTCCGGCTGCCGTTGATGGTCGACCACAACACCGAAAGCCATCGTACGGCGTTCACCGATTCGGTCGACGTGATCGAGGGCACCACCACCGGCATCTCGGCCGCCGACCGGGCAGCCACGTTGCGGGCCTTGGCCGATAGTCGGCTCGGGTTCACCTCGTTCGCCCGGCCCGGGCACGTGTTCCCGTTGCGAGCCCGCGTCGGCGGCACGCTCAAGCGTGCGGGCCACACCGAGGCCGCTGTCGATTTGGCCAACCTTGCCGGCTGCGCGCCGGTCGGGGTCATCGGCGAGATCGCCAACGACGATGGGTCGATGGCGCGTCTGGCGCAGTTGCAAACGTTCTGTGCCGAGCACGGGTTGCTGCTGTCATCGATCGCCAAGCTCATCGAATACCGCCGACGAAACGAAAAGCTGGTTGTTCGTATCGGCTCGGCGACCGTGCCGACCGAGTGGGGACCGTTTACCTGCGTTGCCTACCGCAGCGAGGTGGACGATGTGGAGCACCTCGCCTTCGTCAAGGGTGATCCCACCGCAGCCGAACCGATGCTCGTTCGTGTGCATAGCGAATGCCTGACCGGTGATGTGTTCGGTTCGCGCCGCTGCGATTGCGGCCCGCAGCTGGCTGCGGCGATGCAACACATCGCCGACGAGGGCCACGGAGTCGTCGTCTACCTGCGCGGCCACGAGGGGCGCGGGATCGGCATCGGCCACAAGATCCGGGCCTACTCCCTCCAAGACGCAGGCTTCGACACCGTCGACGCCAACCTCGAGCTGGGCTTTCCAGTCGACAGCCGCGAGTACGGCATCGGTGCGCAGATCCTCAGCGACCTCGGCGTGCGCGAACTCCGCCTGATGACCAACAACCCGGCCAAGTACGGCGGACTCGGGGGCTACGGTCTCACCGTGGTGGAGCGGGTGTCGTTGCAGGTTCTGGCCACGCCCGAAAACGTCCTGTACCTGCGCACCAAGCGCGACCGGATGGGTCACCTCATCGACATTGATGACGACACCATTGCATCCAGCACCACCAAGCCCGGCGTGGAACTACCGGGTACCAGAGTCCATGGAGAACACCGATGACGACGTTCGAAGGCTCGTTGAGCGGCGAGGGGTTACGGATCGGCATCGTCTGCAGCCGCTTCAACGAGTTCATCGTCGAATCGTTGATGACCGGCGCTCGACGCGGGTTGCGCCGCCACGGTGTGGCCGACGACACCATCGATGTGGCCTGGGTGCCAGGCGCCTATGAGATCCCGTTGGCGGCTCAGGCCATGTCCGCCAGTGGGCGGTACGACGCAGTCGTCGCCCTCGGGCGGTCATCCGCGGGGCAACGGCACACTTCGAGTACGTGGCCGGTCCGTGCGCCAGCGGCGTGGCAGCGGTGCAGCTCGAAACCGGAGTGCCGATCAGCTTCGGCGTGCTCACCGTCGACAGCATCGAGCAAGCGATCGAGCGTGCCGGCACCAAAGCCGGCAACAAGGGCGAGGAAGCAGCGGTGAGCGCGATCGAGATGGCCACGCTGCTCCGCGACATCCGCCGCTGACCTGAACCGCGCGCTCACCTGAACCATGAGTTGATGGGGTTGCCGTCGGTGCTTCAGCGGGCTTGACTGCCCGGGTCGAGCAGGTTGCTCGACCAGGTAAGGAGAGCACGCATGAGGGTTTCCCTCCGAGTGCTCGTCGCGGTCACGAGTTTCCTGACCGTCCTCTCGCCGGCATCCGCCGGCCTCGCCAGCCAGTCACCGACGGTCGTTCGCTCGGCCGGCACCGATCTGGCCACCGTCGAACACCTCCTCTATGGAGTGTCGATGGCAACGTTCCTCGATGCGTCGCGCAGCGGCGATGCGTGGTTCGACTGGTCGAGCGATTTGTGCTCGGCGCCGCTCGTCGGCAGCACCGGGCGCACGTTCGACTTCCGGGCATCGTGTCGTCGGCACGACTTCGGATACCGCAACCTGCAACTGCTGGAACGGCGCTACGGCAGCGGCGCGACGTACTGGAACGTGACCAGTCGGTCTCGGGTCGATTCCCGG
>JANNHO010000328.1:0-14834 GCA_031404435.1 Acidimicrobiaceae bacterium
CACACGCTCACCCAGGCGGGCAGCCATCTTGTCGATGGTGAAACCCTCTGGGAACGTGACCGAGGTGTACGTCTCCTCCGGCGGAGTACGCAACACCTGCATCAGGTTGCCCATGTGATCCATCGGCCGGAGCGAGTAGTAGCCGGGCGTCAACTCGAGATCGCCCTGTCGTTCGACGTACCAGCGAAAGACACGGGCATTGGTGATGAAGCCCTCGTCGTACAGACGCACACTGAGTGAGTCGACGGTCTCGCCCGGATTGACGGTGAAGTTCGCCGCGACCGCCGGATCACCCTTGGGGTTGATCTGGTTGAGGTACCACCAACCGACCGTGCCGCCCACCAGGATGAGCGCAATCAATGCCGCACCGACGCTGTACACGATCACCTTGAACGGCCACCGCGAGCGACGTGGTCGCTCGATGATCAACGCATCGGTGGCATCGACGTCGTCCCACGGGTCCTTCGGCCACTCGAACGCGTCGGGCTGCCGGCGGCGGATCAGCCTCGGTCGTTCCCTGGTGGTCGCAACCTCGTGCTCCTGGTCGACCTGCTCGGCATCGGTCGCGTGTGTGTCGGTCATGTCGACGCCGATCGTCGGTCGAGCCAACCCTGCAACATCACTGCGGCGGCGACCTTGTCGATCACCTTGCGCCGGGCCGGTGCTTTCAGCTTCATCTCGATCAACGTGGCATCGGCGGAGACGGTGGTGCGGCGTTCGTCGAAGGTTTCCACGGGCACGCCCACCACGGTAGCCAATGCCCGCGCCTCGGCGATGGCAGCTGTCGCCGCCGGGCCCGCGCTGCCATTCATGTTCAGCGGCAGGCCCACCACGACGAGCACGGCCTCCTCCTCGGCGACGAGCGCAGCGATGCGCTGATGATCGAGCTTGCGGTTACCACTGCGGGCCACCACCGTGAGCGGCGAGGCAATGGTGCCGCTGCGGTCGCTGACGGCGATACCGATCCGTTTCGACCCGAGGTCAACCCCGAGAGCACGCATGTGCGTTCTGTCAGCTCGTGGCGATGCGGCGGGCGATGGCCAGAGCGTCGTCGAGGCCGTCGACATTCTTGCCGCCGGCGGTGGCGATATCGCCCTTCCCGCCTCCTCCTCCGCCGACAGCTTTGGCCGCATCCTTGATCAGGTCGCCGGCGCTGCAGCCCGAATCGGCCGTGACCGCTGCAACCAGCGCGGCACCGCCGCTGGAGGCGATTCCGCCGAGCACGACGACCCGTACGCCGGGCTGCTGGCGCACCGCCACGGCCAGGTCGCGCAGATCGGTCGGGGCCAAACCGTCGACTCGTTCGATGACCACCCCGTCGATGCCTGCGGCGGCCAGCTCGTTGGCCCGCCCGACCGCAAGCTGGGCGCGCAAGGTCTTGATCTCGTCGCTGAGCGATTTGATCTCGTCGAGTCGGCGTTGCACGCCAACCACGAGATCGTCGGTTGAGGAACCGACCAGACGAGCGGCGTCGGCCAGAATCGCTTCGTCGCGCTGCAGCAACTTGACCGAGTTAGAGCCCGTCACCGCTTCGATGCGGCGCAGGTTCGAACCGATCGAGCTCTCGGCCACCACCTTGATCACGCCGATGTCGCCGGTGGCTCGCACATGGGTTCCGCCGCACAGCTCGATCGAGCTGCCCGCTTCGAGGACACGCACGATGTCGCCGTACTTGTCGCCGAAGAACGCCATTGCGCCAAGCGCCATGGCCTCGTCCTTGGTGGTTTCGAACGTGCGCACCGGCACGTTGGCCAGAGTCTCGCGGTTGGCGATCGCTTCGATCTGGGCGATCTCGTCGTCGGTGACTGCGGCGTAGTGGCTGAAGTCGAAACGCAACCGGTCGGGGCCGACCAGCGATCCGGCTTGTTTCACATGCTCGCCGAGCACCTGCCGCAGCGCATGGTGCAGCACGTGCGTACCGGTGTGGTTGCGACGGGTGGCATCACGACGCTCGACATCGATCGCCGCTGTGGCGGTGCTTCCAGGAAGGATTTGGCCGGTCACGATGCGCGCCGTGTGGCGGCGCAGGCCGGGCAGGGCGAACGTGGTGTCGAGCACCACCGCCTCGCCGGAGTCGGTGCGGATCGTGCCGGTGTCGCCGACCTGCCCGCCGCTTTCGGCGTAGAACGGACTGCGATCCAGGAAGATCTCGACCGTGCCGTCGCTCTCGCCGTCGCCCTCGCCCGCGATGACCGACAACACGCGCGACTCGGTCACGGAATCGGTGTAGCCGAGGAACTCGGTGGTGCCGAACTGCTCCATCACCTCGCGGTAGTCGTCAATGCGACCGCCGTCTACGGCCGCGCCCTTGCGTGCCGCCTTGGCCCGCTGACGCTGGGCCTGCATCTCGGTGTGGAAGCCCTCGCCATCGACACCGATGTTGCGTTCACCGGCGATCTCCTCGGTGAGCTCGAGCGGGAACCCGTACGTGTCATGGAGCATGAACGCGGTCGAGCCGGGAAGCTGCTCGGGGTGCGCGACCAGTTCGTCTTCGAGGATCGCCAGCCCGGTCTTGAGCGTGTGCCGGAAACGCTCCTCCTCGCGGGTCATCACGCCAACGAGGAAGTCGCGGTTCTTGATCACCTCGGGATAGGCGTTCCCCATCACGTCGATCGCCGTCTCGACCAACGACGGCATCACCAGCTTCTCGGTACCGAGTAGGTACGCATGACGCACGGCGCGGCGGATGATACGGCGGAGCACGTAGCCACGGTTCTCGTTGCTCGGGAACACGCCGTCGTTGACGAGCATCGTCGCGCTGCGCGCATGCTCGGCGAGCACACGCATGCTGAAGCTGACCCGGTCGTCGTAGTCGCCGGCACGGTAGTACTTGCCGGTGAGGCTGCACGCCTGATCGATGAGCGGCTGCATCAGGTCGGTCTCCCACACCGCATCGACTCCCTGCAACAAACAAAGGATGCGTTCGAGTCCGGCACCGGTATCGATCGAGGGCCTTGGCAGCAGCGAGCGAGTGCCATCGGAGCTCTGGTTGTACTGCATGAACACCAGGTTCCAGAACTCCATGAAGCGGTCACCCTGGGGATCGCCGAGGGGGCCGCCGTCGGGACCGAACGCCGGGCCGCGGTCGATGTGGATTTCGCTGCACGGACCGCACGGACCGGTGTCGCCCATCTGCCAGAAGTTGTCCTTGTCGCCAAGGCGCTGAATGCGGTCCATCGGCACACCGACGTGTTCGTGCCAGATCGCTTCGGCCTCGTCGTCGCTGTCGTGCACGGTGATCCACAACCGGTCGCCATCGAAGCCGAGCGCCTCGGTGACGAGCTCCCAGCTCCACGGGATCGCATCGGTCTTGAAGTAGTCGCCGAAGCTGAAGTTGCCGAGCATTTCGAAGAACACCAGGTGGCGCTTGGTGCGCCCGACGTCGTCGAGATCGTTGTGCTTGCCGCCGGCCCGGGCGCACTTCTGCGAGCTCACCGCACGCTTGAACGGAGCGACCTCGTCACCAACGAAGTACGGCTTGAACGGCACCATCCCGGCAACGGTGAACAACACCGTCGGGTCGTGTGGGATAAGGCTCGCCGACGGCACCACGTGATGGCCGCGGGCGGCGAAGAAGTTCGTAAACGTCGAGCGGAGCTCATCGGCGGTAGTCGTCATGCGACACCGAGCCTACCGAGCGCCTACATTCGCCGATGTGCCCGTTTCCCCACGCCCACCCAGCCGCCCACCGGCCGAGCGCAAAGCCATGCCGGATCTGCTCGATACGCACGAGTGGATCAGCTTCGATGACGACGTCGACACACGGACCTGGGTGTTCGACGCCACGTTCCTGCGATCCAATTGGAGCTGCATCTACGGCAACGGATGCAAGGGCGTGCTCGATGCCGACGCCACCGAGATGGCCCAGGGGTGCTGCAGCTACGGCGCCCACTTCGTCGATGACGACGACGTGCAAACCGTCGTGCGGGCCGTCGTCCGCCTCACCCCGAAGGTGTGGCAGTACGCCAAGCAGGGCCGCAAGCACGGCTTCCTCGCGGCCGCCCCTGACGCTGACGGCGGCGACGGTGACGGTGACGCCACCGTCTCCCGTCTCGTCGACGACGCGTGCATCTTCCTCAACCGGCCAGGCTTCCCCGGTGGCCCAGGCTGCGCGCTGCACCGCGCCGCGCTCGACGCTAATGAGCGACCGATGGACTGGAAGCCGAACGTGTGCTGGCAGCTCCCGCTCCGCCTTGATCAGCACACCGACGACAACGGCCACCTCACCTCAACCTTGCGCGAGTGGAAGCGGCGCGACTGGGGGCCCGGCGGCGCCGAGTTCCACTGGTGGTGCACCGAGTCCCCCGACGCGTTCGTCGGCAGCGTGCCCGTGTTCGAGTACCTGCGCGACGAGATCTCCGGCATGGTCGGCGACAGGGTCTACGCCCAGATGGTCACGCTGCTCACCCGCCCGAGGTGGACTCCGCTCCCCCACCCGGCCGTCCGGCGCACCCAGCGCACCTGATACGGGCTCGCCGTCGCGAGCGCGTCAGACAGGGACGCGTTTGTTGGCTTTGCGGCGCTCTTCGAGGCCGAGGAAACGCTTGCGGATGCGGATCGCCTTGGGGGTGACCTCGACCAGTTCGTCGCCGGTGATCCACTCGATCGCCGTTTCCAACGTGTGGATCTTTGGTGTCGGCAACTTGACCGCGTCGTCGTGGCTGTGGGTGCGGATGTTGTTCTTTTCCTTGGGGCGAATGGCGTTGACCACCATCTCGTCCTCACGCGAGCACTCGCCCACGACCATGCCCTCGTACACCTGCTCGCCGGGCGCAACGAAGAACTGGCCGCTGAGTTGCAGCTTGTCGAGCGCATAACCCGTGGTCATGCCGAGCCGGTCAGACACCATTGCCCCACCGCGCGAGTCGGGCATCTCGCCGGCCCACGGCATCCAGCCGAGGTGGTGCTGGTGCAGCAACGCGGTCCCACGGGTGGCGGTCATCAGCAGCGAGCGGAACCCGATCAAGCCGCGGCTCGGGCATTCGAAGGTGACGATCGTGCGGCCGGCATCGCCGGAACGCAGATCGGTGATGCGGCCCTTGCGTGGGGCAAGCTCTTGGGTGATGGTGCCGACGTGTTCGTCGGGAACATCGCACACACCGCGCTCTTGGGGCTCGAAACGCTTGCCGTTCACTTCCTTGGTGATCACCTCGGGGCGGCTGACCTGCAGCTCGTAGCCCTCGCGGCGCATCGATTCGATCAGCACCGCGAGCTGCAGCTCGCCACGGCCGGCGACTTCGATCACATCGGGTGTACCGGTATCGAACAACTTGATCGAGACGTTGCCGAGCAACTCCTTGTTCAGCCGGTCGACCAGGTGGCGGCTGGTCAGGTACTTGCCGTCCTTGCCTGCCAAGGGCGAGGTGTTGACGCCGAAGGTCATCCGCAGGACCGGCTCGTCGACCACCAAACGGGGCAGCGCCTCGGGGTTTTCGGTACCGGCGATCGTGTCGCCGATCTCCACCTCGGGGAACCCGGCAACCACGAATAGATCGCCGGCGGACAGCGAATCGACCTCGTTGCGGCTCACGCCCTCGAACGCCATCAGCTGGGTGAGGCGGCGCTTCAGTGGCGGTTGCCCCTCGGCGAACTCTTCCTCGAGCAGGGCAACCGTCTCGCCCCGGCGCATCACACCGTTGACGACTCGGCCGATCGCCAGCCGACCGAGGTACTCGCTGGCATCGAGCTGGGTGACCATCGCCTGCAGTGGAGCATCGGGATCTCCGGTCGGGCCCGGAATCGCTTCGATGATCGTGTCGAGCAGCGCCGACAGGTCGGCATCGTCGTCGGGCATGCCGATGCCGCGCATCGCACGCCCGTCACGGGCCACGGCGGAGATGATCTCGAAGTCGATGTGCTCATCGCCGGCATCGAGGTCGATGAACAGCTGATACACCTCGTCGAGCACTTCCTCGGCGCGGGCGTCGCCACGGTCGACTTTGTTGATGATGACGATTGCCGGCAGATCGCGGGCGAGCGCCTTCTGCAACACGTAGCGGGTCTGCGGGGAGCGGCCCTTCAGCGGCGTCGACGAGCAACAGCACGCCATCGACCATGGTGAGCGCACGCTCCACCTCGCCGCCGAAGTCGGCGTGGCCGGGCGTGTCGACCAAGTTGATCTTGACCCCGTTCCACGTGATCGAGGCGGCCTTGGCCAAAATGGTGATGCCGCGCTCGCGCTCTTGGTCGTTGGAGTCCATGACTCGGTCGACAACAGCCTGATGGGCGGCAAAAGTGCCGGTGGCGCGCAGCAGTGCGTCAACGAGGGTGGTCTTGCCGTGGTCAACGTGCGCAACAAGCGCGACATTACGAATGGACGAAATGGTCATGATGCTCTGGGGGTGTTGGCCGACAGCGATGATCGCTGTCAGGGGGACGTCAGTCGTCGGAGTTGTCGTCGGAGTCGGCAGAATCGTCATCGTCCTCATCGAACGTGACGCCGTACTTTTCGGCAAGCGCTGCGTACTCGTCGTCTTGAGTACGCTCCTGGTGGCCATTGCCACCGAATCCCAGATCGAACGCACTGGGACCTGCTTGCTTGAGCTTTCGCGCTTCTTCGAAGCGGCGGTGACGACCCTTCTTCACGGTAGGGCTCCCGAAACTAGAGACTGACAAGTGGGAGCCATGCTACCTGCTCATGACAGAATCCTTCGATGAGCAACACAGTGGCGTTGTTGAACCAAAAAGGCGGCGTCGGCAAGACCACGGTCACCCTCGGGTTGGCCTCTGCGGCCGCCGCCGCTGGGCACCGGGTGCTGGTCGTCGACCTCGACCCACAAGCCTCGGCCACCTGGTTGTTGGGGATCGACCCCGACACTCTCGGGCTGTCGACGGCCGATGTGTTGGCGAGCGCCGATGTGTCGGCGACGGCTGCGGAGGCAATCATCGACAGCGCGTGGGGTGACGGAATCCACCTGCTGCCAGCGTCGCCGGACCTCCAGTCCCGTGACTCCGGCACACCGTCGCGGCTGCGTACCGCCCTCGCGACCGTCGCCGGCAACTACCACGCAATCTTGATCGATTGCCCACCGTCGCTCGGAAACCTCACCACCAGCGCACTGACGGCGGCCGGTCATGCACTGATCGTGGTCGAGCCGTCGGCATTGGGGCTACGCGGCATCGGTGCCGTGGCGACGGTGATCGACGATGTATGGAGCGCCCACAACGGCGACTTGGAGCTGAGCGGGGTCATCGTCAACCGGGTTCCCGGGGTCAGCACCGAGGCCGACCGACGCGTCGACGAACTCGCCCAGATCGTCGGCAAGAAGTCGATCTGGAAACCGGCGATCCCCCAGCGAGTGATCCTCAACCAGGCAGTCGGCGAACGCCGGCCAATCCACTCCTACGGCGCCCGCAGTGCCGACGTGTCCCAAGCCTTCGACGCGCTGTGGGCCAAGCTGCGCCGCACCATTGCCCGGTAATCAGCACCCGGTAATCAGGCGACGGGAATCAGTTTCAAGCCGCCGTGACCATCGAAGGTGAGACCCGCGCGACCTTCGACGAGTTGGCGGATGCCGTCGCCGAGCAGGCCGGCCCGCCAGCCATGGGCCAAGCGGGCCGCTTCGTCGCCGCGCAGCAGCGCCACCAGGTCCGAGCGGGTGGCCAACAACGTCGTATCGATCTTTTCCGAACGGGCCACCTCGCTGACCCAGGCTGAAACCAGGGCAACCGCCGGCCGCAGCGAACGATCAAGATCGTCGCCGTCGGGGGTGGGGTGGTGGATGTCACGGCGCAACCCATCCGCCACGGCCGCGAGGATCTCGGCGCCGATCGCGCCACGGCTATGACGCTCTTCCACCCCGCGCGACTGGGCCAGCTCGGCGGGAGTGCCGGGATGGCGCTGAGCGATGCCCAAGATGGCGAGGTCGGGCAGGATCTGGCGTACGGGCACGTTGACCGAGGCCGCGCGCCGTTCACGCCACGCTGCCACCGACTGGGCGACACCCCTGGCCTTGGCCTTCAGGATGCGCACGTCTTTCAGGCGTAACCACGCGTGCTCGGGATCGGATGCGCCCGTCGGCTTGACGCGCAGCTCCTCGCAGGCGTCGAGCGCCCACTCGAGCCGGCCCACCGCAACGAGCTGGGCCGTCAGCCGGTCGTGCATCTCCAGCAGATGGGCAACGTCGCCGGCCGCGTAGTGCTGCTGCTCGGGCGTGAGCGGGCGGCGCAGCCAATCGGTGAGGCGGTCGCCCTTCGACGCAGTGACGCCAAGCTCGGCCTGCAGCAACGAGATCAGCGATGGCGTGCTGTAGCCACGGAAGCCGGCCGCGAGCTGGGTGTCGAACAACCGTTTCGGGACGCAGCCGCACACGTGGGTGAGGACATCGAGGTCCTGTTGAGCCGCATGGAACACGGCGAGCGCATCGGAGGCAAACAACCGACGCAATGACGACAGGTCGACCGCCAGCGGATCGACGAGTACGATCTGGTCGGCCCACGCGAGCTGCAGCAGGGCCAGCTTCGGGTAATACGTCCGCTCGCGGTGGAACTCGGTATCAGCCGCGTATCGCTCCTCGGCGCACAGCGTGTCGACAACCTCGTCGAACTCGGCCTGCGTCGCGACCCAACGAAATGTCACGCTGGTGCGTCTCCCGGAGTAACCGATCGGCCGCTCGTGATCCATGCCAGCGTGCCGCCCCCGACGTTGATCGCCTCGATGTCGTGATCGGCCAGGAGCTCGCATGCCCGCATGCTGCGCGCTCCGCTGCGGCACACGACATATGCCGGGCCATCGCCACGGAACGAGTCGACGTTGTCGAGCATCGTGCCCAGTGCGATGTGCACGGCACCGGGAACATGACCGCTGATGTACTCGTCGGTCTCGCGCACATCGATCAACCGGGCTCCTGTCGTGAGTGCCTGGTCCAGCTCATCGATGCTGACTTCGCGGATCGCCATACGGGGCACGTTATCCGCCGTGTTTCCGATCGTGCTCGCCGGAGTGCTCGATGCACGCTGCCGCGCCAACAGTTTGGTTGACGCCGGCGAGGTCGGCTGGTGTGTTGACGTTGGTCATGCTGCGCCGGGTGACATCGACACGGGCCGTTCGCAAGCCGGCGATGGCGCGCTGCACCGCCCGTTCACCAGCGTCGTGCATTCCGATCAACGGCGCGAGCGCCGACGGCAGCCACAACGCGCACAACGGCTCGATGCGGTCGGTGACGGCCACGACCGCATCGAGCCCCGGATCGAGTGCCGGTGCCGCGACCGCCAACAGCTTGCCGAGATCGGCACCGCTCAGCAGGGGCAGATCGCAGGCAACGACGAGCACGGCTTCCCCGGGACGCCACCGCAACGCCGAGATGATGCCACCGAGCGGACCATCGCCGGCGAATCCATCAGGCACGTAGTGCACCGAGGACGCGGCGATCCGGTCAGGGTCACCGCCGACGACCGCGACCGGGTCGCACCCCGCGTCGCGCAGCGCGTTGATCACGCGGTGCAGCATCGGCGTCCCGGCGACATCGAGGTGCGCCTTGTCGCGGCCCATCCGCGCGCTTCGGCCACCAGCGAGGACAGCCCCGGCTACGCGCATCGACCGGTCGGCACCAGACCGTATGCGGGCCGGGTCAGCGGGCCCAGTCCGGAATGCCGGACGGGTCGAGTTGGCTGAGGAACAGGCCGATCCGGTCGGCTTCGTCGGTTTCTTCGATCTCGGCCGCCATCGCGCCGAGGCCCACGAGTGCCCGCAAGAACCCGTGATTGGATTCCTCGGTCCAGCGCACGTACCCCGATCCGCGCCACCCGATGGCGCGCAGCGCGTCGAGACCGCGGTGGTAGCCGACGCGATACGCGGCATACCGTTCGACGGTGTCGCGGCCGAGATCGCCGAGCGCGGTCCAGCCATCGAGGAACCGCGGGAACCTGGCGACCGTTGCGGCGACGCCGTCGCGTCGTTCGCCGTCGGGCAGCTCCAGAGCCGCCAGCAGCATCCGGCGCGCAATCGGGTCCGCAGCGGCAAGCACGGTCGTCGGCAAGCCGGTGCCGCTGAAGCTGATCGGACGGGTGGATTCCTCATTGACGCTCACGGACCCACCCTACGACGTAAGGTCCGATCATGCTCGCTGCCAGCGCCAACACCGTCCTGGCGATCACTGTCGACGGGGCAAAGAACTTGGCCATTGCGATCACGGTCGGCTTCGTGGCGCTGTCGGCGGTATCGGCCGTCGTGGTCAAGAAGGTCACCACCCGAATCGTCACGGTGCTGGTGCTGGCCGGTTTCGCGCTCGGCGTGTGGACACAACGGTCCGAACTGCAGGACTGTGCCCAACGGGTCCGTGACAAGGCATCGGTCAACGACACAACCCCGACCGACTGCACGTTCTTCGGCGTTGCCGTCGACGCCCCCGACGGCAACTGAAGCGAGCGAACCGGCAGCTATTGCACCAGCGGGTGAGCCAGCAGCGGGTCGACGAGCAGCGACGCGAAGAGCACCGGATGGCTGAGGGGCGCGTCGTGGCGGCAGTCCGGCAGTTCGACCACGCTCGCCAGGGCGATCGTCGCGGCGACCTGCTCCATCCCCCGCCGGTGATGCGCGGCACCTCGCGAGCCGAATCCGGCGATCACCCGGTGGTGGATCCGGTCGGGATCCCACGGCGCGTGCTGACCCAGGTCGGACAGCTCCCCCACGAGGGCCGCCCCCTCCATCCGTCGCGTGTCGCGGGTGCGTTGCGGTAGGGCGTCCCACCGCTGATCGCCGACGAGGCGGCGCATGAACCGCTCGGCGGCCGAAGCCGGATCGTGCATCCACTTCACCGCCTGGCCGCCTGCGGTCGTCCCCGGCCACCACGGTTCCCACGACAGCGGCGTCTCATAGACCGCGACACTCGCCACGAGATGGGGGTGGCGCTGAGCCAGGGCGAGCGCGACATCGCCGCCATAGCTGTGCCCGACCAGCACGGCGCAGCGGCCGGCGAGCAGCGCAACGAGATCGGCGACCTGTTCGTCGATGGCGAACGGGCCGTCATGGGGGGCCGACCGGCCGTACCCACGGCGGTCGTAGCGCAGCACCCGTGCCCGCGCATCGAGGTGGCGGCTGAGCTTGAGCATGCCGCTCGACCGGTCCATAGTCCCGTGGATCAGCACCACCAGCGGTGCGTCGACGGGGCCGACCTCCTCGCTCCAGATGTCGTGTACATGACCGTTCACGCGACCCGCACGATCCGCAACACGTCCGTTGCCGCCCCACCGATGCGGTCGGGGGCCCCGGCAAGCACGAGCACCACCTGACCCGCCGCTACCAAGCCCTCTTTCACTGCGGTCTCGATCGCGTACCAGACGAGTTCGTCGGTCGATCGATACGTGTCGACGGCGAGTGGTGTCACCCCCCACGACAACGTCATCGTCCGCAGCGCTTGGGGATCGGGCGACAACCCGATCAGCGCCGGCGTGGGACGAAACCGGGCCATTGCCCGAGCGGTGCGACCGGTCCGGGTGCAGCACAGAATCGCGTCGGCACCGGCATCGACAGCGGCCAGGCCGGCCGCGTGGGTGATCGCCATCGTGATCCGGTCGGGTCCGTCTGGCCACTGCCGGCGCTGGAGCCGCCCGAGACGCGTGCCCCACGCGCTGTAGCTCGCCTCGACCTCGGCACGAACCGCGATCCGTCGCATCGACTCGACCACGTTGACGGGATCGACACCGATTGCCGTTTCGGCCGACAGCATCAGCGCATCGGCGCATCGGTGCCATCGAACACCGCGTTGGCGATGTCGCTCACCTCGGCCCGCGTCGGCGATGGTGCGGTGATCATGCTCTCCAGCATTTGCGTCGCCGTGATCACGGGGACACCGACCTCGACGCAGTGGCGCACGATCCGCTTCTGCAGGTGGGGCACATCCTCCAGCGGGCATTCGATGCCCAGATCACCGCGGGCGACCATCACCGCATCGGCCTCGGCGGCGATCTCCTCGAGTGCTGCGATCGCGGGCAGGGTCTCGATCTTGGCCACGAGATGCGGTGTGTACGGGGCGACCGCCTCACGGACCTTGACCAGATCGGCGGCAGCACGCACGAACGACACAGCCAGGAAATCAACCCCCTCGGCGGCCATGACCCTGGCCAGGCGCAGATCCTCATCCGTCGGCGTGTGCAGGCGCAGGCGTTCGGACGGGATGTGCACACCGGGACGGCCCTGCGTGGTGCCACCGGTGATGATCCGGGTGATGGCACAGTCAGGTTCGATGCACTCAACCACTAACGAGATCGCACCGTCACCGATGACGACGCGGTCCCCCGGGTGCAGATCGTCGATCAATGTTCCATAGTCGACCTGGAACTCGGTCGCATCGCTCGGCCCGTCCCCAGTCCGCAGGCGCAGTTCGGCACCGACCACCAACGCCACGCCTGCCGGTGGCAACTGACCAGCGCGCACCTTCGGGCCGGGCAAATCAGCGAGCACCCCGACCACCACACCGGCACGCTCGGACGCAGCACGAATCGCGTGCAGTCGGGCAATGTGATCCTCAACCGCACCGTGGGACAGGTTGAGGCGCATCACATCGACACCGGCGACGATCAGCCGGTCGAGCATCTCAGAGGATTCGCTCGCCGGTCCGAGCGTCGCAACGATCTTGGTTCTTGACTCCATTCCAACCATTCAAGCCTGCTAGTCAGGTGAGATGGAGCTTCTGTTGATCCGACACGCCCTTCCCATCCGCCGCGAGATCGAATCAGGCGCCGCCGATCCCGAGCTCAGCGAGGCCGGGCACGCCCAAGCCACGCACCTCGCCGAGTACCTGTCGACGGAAAGCTTGGAGGCCGTGTACGCCAGCCCGCTGCGCCGCGCTCAACAAACCGCAGCCCCACTCGCAGCCGATCAGGGCGCCGAGATCGTCGTGGTCGACGATGTCGCCGAGTGGGACCGCAACTCCAACGAGTACGTGCCGGTCGAAGAACTCAAGGCCGCCAACGATCCGCGCTGGCAGGCGATGCTGAGCGGCGATTGGAACACCCACGAGGAATCGACCGAGCAGTTCCGTGCCCGCGTGGTCGGCGCAATCGAAGGCGTGATCGACGCCCACGGCGGTGGCTGCGTCGCGATCGTCTGCCACGGAGGGGTGATCAACGGCTACCTCGCACACGTGCTCGGGTTGTCGATCAAGTCGCAGGGCTTCTTCTATCCGAACTACACCTCGATCAACCGCGTCGCCGCATCGCGGGGCGGCGACCGGACGATCGTGACCGTCAACGAAACCTCGCACCTGCGCCACACCGGCTTGCCGATGGGCATCTTCCAGAAGCACTGACATGCCTGCGTCGACTGTCTCCATCCCACACGACATCAGCGACCTTGTTGCGTATCTCGACGCATCGCCGTCACCGTGGCATGCCGTTGCCTCCGCTGCGGCCCGCCTCGAAGCGGCCGGATTCGAGCATGTCTCGATGGCCGCCACCTGGGACGTGCTCCCCGACGCCGGATACGTGGTCTCCGGCGCAGCGCTCGTCGCCTTCCGCCTCGCCGGCGGACCCGGCACACATGTCACACCGTTCCGGATCGCCGGCGCGCACACCGATTCCCCATGCCTGCGGATCAAACCGCGGCCCGATACGGGCGGGTTCGGCTGGAAGCAACTCGGGGTGGAGATCTACGGCGGGGCACTCCTGAACTCGTGGCTCGACCGTGATCTCGGCATCGCCGGCCGCGTGGTGCTGACCGACGGCACCGTCAGCGACATCGCCGTCCACACTGCGATCTGTCGAGTGCCGCAACTCGCGATCCACCTCGACCGCGACGTCAACGACCGCGGCGTTGTGCTCGACAAGCACCAGCACCTCACCCCGGTGTGGGGAACCGGAACCGCCACCGAGGGCGAGTTCGCTGAATGGCTCGACAACCAAAGATCTGGGCCGAATTCGTCCCGAAATCCGGGACAGGATCGGCCCAGATCTTCGGTTGCGGGGTGGGAGCTGTGTCTGTTCGACCGCACGCCTGCGGCGGTGCTCGGAGCGGATTCGTCGCTGCTGGCCAGCGGGCGCCTCGACAACCAGGTGTCGTGCTGGGCCACGGTTGCGGCGTTGTGTCACGCTCCGGCCGCGCCGCATCACCAGGTGGTCGCCTTGTTCGACCACGAAGAAGTCGGCAGCCAGAGCAGCACCGGCGCAGCCGGCCCGCTGCTGGAGCAGGTGCTCGAACGAATTCACCTTGCCTGCGGCGGCGACCGGGCATCGTTCCTCGCGTCGTTGCATCAGTCGAGTTGCGTGTCTGCCGACAACGCCCACGCGCTGCACCCCAACTATCCGGAGCGCCACGATCCCAACCACCGCCCGATGGTGAACCAGGGGCCGGCTATCAAGCTCAACTCGAATCAGCGATACGCCACCGGGGCGAGCGGCGCCGCCGATTTCCAACGCGCCTGCGCTGCCGCCGGTGTGCCGTGGCAGGTGTTCGTCGGCCGGAACAACATGCCGTGCGGCTCGACGATAGGCCCGATCACGGCCACGCGGCTCGGTATCGAGACCATCGACGTCGGCGTACCGCAACTGTCGATGCACTCGGCCCGCGAGCTGTGCGGCGTCGAGGATCCGGTGTGGTTGGCAGCAGCACTCGGCGAGTGGTTCGCGACAGTCTGAGTGAGTCACCCCGGCTAGCTCGACGGGGTCCCAGCTGAGATCTAGCGGCCTGATCAAGCGGCACCGTCCTGGTTATGTGTATGAGGCCGAGAACCGTGCGTGGGCGGACGACACGGGCAGCTGAGAGTAGAGCAGCACAGCTATCGGTGATGGTGATGTTTGCGCCTCGGGTATCGCTAGAAGGTATATGGAATATGGGATCTGTCTGTTGGATTGGGGCGAACTGGTGTACGCTTCAGGTATGTCGGCGGACTCTAACCACA
>JANNHO010000329.1:0-4449 GCA_031404435.1 Acidimicrobiaceae bacterium
AGCCGCTGCGTTGATTCTGAAACGGAAGGCCAAGAAAGGCCACGCGCCGCCAGTCCAGTTCCGCGCAGTCTTCGGCGCAGCGACACCGGGTGTCGCGCCCGCCGGCTTGGCCGGCATCGGAATCGTCATCGCAAAGCTGGCAGGCAAGTCGTGGCTCACCTCAGTGCACCTCGTCGCCGCAATCGGCGTGTTCGTGTCGATCTGGATCGTCGTGATGTCACTCTGTTCGGAGGGCTTTCATCGGTTCGTTCATCGACGGCTGGCATGGCAGGACGAAGGCAGCTTCAAGCATCGCCCGCCCGCCGACAACGTCAAGCAGCTGTACCGGAAAGTCGCCTGGTCGATGCCCGTAGGCGGGGCCGCCGTGGCTGGGGTAACAGCCCTCGTCAGCATGGACCATTGGGTGCTGGTCCTTGAGGCGTGGGAGATCGCGCTCTTCGGTGTCTTCTGGGCGGTGCAAACCGGCGAGCTGTGGAACGTGCTCCCGTCGGCAATCCCCGTCGAAGCCGCGACGGAGCCGGCCGAAACAACGAGCTGACCCTCCGCGCTCGTTCACGCACTCGTATGAACCGGGCGTGCTTGGACGGTGCCGCGATTGCCGGCGGGAACCGATTGCGTACGGTGGGCGTGTATGAGGATGCGAACTGGCGCGGCGCCCCCCGGCGCGCCGGGTCGCAACCCTCGACCCGACGCAGCATGCCGTTCTGCCCCAGCCCCACCAGAAGCTCCACCACAAGCTCCATCACAAGCTCGGGCGCAGCTGCTGGCGTGGGTGATCGGGGCGTTGCTGGTGGGTGCCGTGATGGTGGTCGACCCCGCGGGCCTCGCTCCCTATGGGCCGGCCCGCTGGATGGTGATCTCGACGGTCGGCTTGCTGGGTGCTGGGCTTGCCGTGCACGCCGGGCGGGTTGCGATCGAACGTCGTTTCGCCCGGCTGTGGGCCGTGCTGGTCGGGTTCATCTTGCTCGGAGCGGTGTTCGGCGACGACTGGCGCGTCGCTCTCCTCGGTCACCCGGATCGCCACTTCGGTCTCATGACCTGGATCCTGCTCGTGGCCATGTTCTACGCCGGACTGCAGCTCGACACGCCCGAGGACCGGCGGATCATTGCCCGCAGCGGAGTCGTCGCACTGCTCGGGCTCGGATCGTGGTGCATGTGGGAACTGATCATCGGAGCACCGATCACCGATGGCACAATCACGAGCAGGCTCACCGGACCGTTCGGGTCGGCGGCCATGCTCGGTGCGGCGCTGTGTGTGCTCGTACCCCTCGCCGTGGGTGCCATGTATGACACGCGTTCAGCGAGCCGATGGCGGGTTGCCTCAGGCGTCGCGGGCGCGACGGGTGTGATCACTCTCGTCGGTTCTGGCACGCGCGCCGCGATCATCGGGCTCGTCGTCGGTCTGGGCGCGGCCACGCTCATGGCCCGACGTCCTGATCGATGGCAGCGTCGGACCCTGGCGTTCGGCGTGCTCGTCCTGATCCCGGTGATTGTGGCTACGGCGGTGCTGACGCCACGATTCGGCGAGGCGTTCGATCGTTCGGTGGGCGCGTCACGACTCGACGAGTGGCGGGTGGCAACCCGGGTTGTGTTCAACCACCCGGCTGTCGGCGTCGGCCCGGAGGGCTACCGAATCGCTGTCGCCGAGGGTGTCGATGCGGAGTACGAGCGCTCCTTCAGCCGCGACCGGGTGCTGCCCGATCGTGCTCACAGCGGGCCGATCGATGTGGCGTTGATCGGCGGGATCCCGGCCGCGCTCGCCTATCTGGCGCTGCTCGCCCTCGTGTGCCGGCGAGCGCTGAGCCTGATCCGCCCTCGACGGGTCGTTCGGCCGGCCAGCAATCCGGCCGGGGATCCGGTGCTGGCCGGTATGGCGGTGGCGGTGATCGCCTACGCGACGCAGCAACTGGCGCTGTTCCCATTGGCCGAGCTCGATCCGGTCTGGTGGGTGCTGGCAGGCATCGTCACCCATCAAGCCCGTCGCCAGCCGACGGCCCCACCGTGCGTCGCGCCCCCGCAACGCTCCGTTGTTCGGCAAAGCAGCAGGCGCGTCGGCGGGAGTCTGGGGTTCGCCGTGTCAGCGCTCGCGCTGACAGCCGGGATCGCGGACGTCGCTGCCGATCGCCTCGCCCGCACAGCACTTTCGGAGGGCGCTTCGGTTACCGCAAACGGCTCGAGCGGCGCCGTCACGGCCGCCGCTCAGCACCGTGCCATCGAAGCAGCTGAACGTGCCGTCTCGCTGCGACCGGACAACATCCGCTACCGGCTCATCGCGGCCAACGTCGAGGTTCGTCGGCGCACCGTCGCTGGGCTCGATTCGGCGATCGCCCATGCCGATCGGGCTCTCGGCTGGTCGCCGCTCGATCCGATGGCCGCCGATTCCCACGCCTCGTTCCTGCTGGAGCGAGCGGTCATCACCGGAACGCAAACCGACATCGGCGCCGCGCTGCGCGAATGGACGATCCTTGTCGACCGAGACCCCGTGCGCGCCAGGTGGCAGGTGCAACTCGGGCGGGCTACAGCACTCGACGGCGATGTGCTCCGAGCCCGCCAGGCCTGGACCGCAGCATCCGAACTCGCTCCCGACAACCGCCTGATTGAAGCGCTGCTGGCTCAACTGGACGGGCAAGATGACGGGTGAGATGACTGGCACCGTGTCGTGAGGGAACCGAACTCCAACGGCGAGGGTGTATCGGACGTGGACATCACGATGAGCGACGCTGCGCTCGCACCGGCCATCCAAGCCGAGAGCAGCGGCGGTCGGCGAGCACCCCACCGTGCGGCCCGAGCGGCGACAGTGACATCTCGAACAGCCGGCGCTGCCGCCGCATCGGCCTCTGCCGAGCCGCTGACGGACGACCTCCGTCTGCGTCACATCCCGAGCTTCGACGACTTCTATCGCCTGCACCGCCTACCGATCGCCCGGGCGTTGAGCCTGACCCTCGGCGACGTCGATTTGGCCGGAGAGGCAACCGACGAAGCGATGGCCCGCGCCTACCAGCGATGGGACCGGGTGAGTCACCTCGACAACCCGGGCGGGTGGGTGTACCGGGTGGGGCTCAACTGGAGCCGCTCGGTGATCCGCCGGATCACTCGCCCAGCACCGATCTGGGTCGCCCCCGCCACGTACGCACCACCGCCGACCGTTCAGGATCCCATCGTCGACCGCGCCCTCGCCTCGCTCCCCGCCGATCAGCGCGCCGTCGTGGTGTGCCGTTTCCTGCTCGGCTGGTCCGAGCAACAAACCGCTGACTCGCTCGGCATCAAAGCGGGCACCGTGAAGAGCCGCCTCCACCGCGCGCTCGAGCGCCTCGCCCCGCTACTGACTCCTCTGCAGGAGGCCCGCTCATGAACCACGATCCCACCGGCAATCCCAGTGCCGACGGCGAACAACCGACCGCAACCGAACGCCGCGTCGCCGCCCGTCTCATCTCCCGGTCGCGGCATCTGGAGCTGACCACCACACCTGTCGAGATGGTGGTCCGGCGCGGGCGCGAACGGCAGCGCCGTCAGCGCACCGCGACGAGCCTGCTCGCCGTTGTTGCCGTGTGCGGAGCAACCATCGGTGCTGTGCAGGTGCTGTCACGACCGGGCAATCCCGGCACGGTCACCTCCGCACCGAGTTCGGCATCGGCACCCGCCGATGCAGCCACCGACTCACCAGAGCAGCCGGCGTCGAGTGGGTTCACCCCGATCACCATCGTCGAGCCCAACCTGGTGTGGAACCGCGTCGACCCCAGTTCCGCCGAGGCGATCGTGAGCGGTGGTGGGCCGGTCAGCGGCACCGGACCGTTCCTCGCGTGGTCCACTGCCGCCGGGCAAACCGACGAAGCCACCCCGACGATCTGGCGTTCCGCTGACGGGCTGGCGTGGGATGAGCTCGCTGACGTTCCCGGCGTGAGCGCATACGCCATGGCCGAGTTCGACGGTCAGTTCTTCGCCTACGGCACCGCGCCGGCAGCGGCCCCGATTGGCGGCAGCCCATTCGACGTTGGAATCGCGGTGTCTGATGACGACGGCGACACGTGGACCACGACAAGCCTGCCGATCGATGTCAGCGAACTGGAGGCCAGCGCGGGGGTGGCGTCTGTCAGTGTGTCACCGCGAGGCATGTCGGCCGGCCCCCAGGGCGTCCTCGTCGTGGCGAGCGTGCAACCATCCCTCGACCTGCAAGCGCTGCTGCCGGCGGACGTGCTGACGTCCAACTACGCGATGACGCCGAGCGGGATCCAGTCGTTCGCCGATGCACCCTGTTCGTTCGCCGCGGCCTCGACCACGCCCACGCCCACGACGGATGTACTCGGGGATGAATCAGTCCCGACGAGCGTTCCGGAGCCGCAGACCTCGCCTCCTTCGATCGGCACAACGACCACTGTCACGTTCGCTGCGGCTACTGCTGTCACGGCGGGGACGTCTCCGCCCGCGGTCCAATGCGCGACGTCCGATGGC
>JANNHO010000330.1:0-18581 GCA_031404435.1 Acidimicrobiaceae bacterium
CCATTTGAGCCAGTTGAACCGGCTGATCCGTTTGATCCGCTTGGGCCGGCTGGTCCGGTAGGTCCAGCAATTCCTGGTCAGCGTCGATCAAGGTTCCTCGGAAGAAGAGTTCTTCCGCGACAGCGTTGACGCCAGCCAGGGCCATCACCCACCCGACCGTGGAGGAGTCAGCAGTTCTGAGCAGGTCGTCGATCGCGTCGTCGAACAGGTCGATGCGGTGGAGAACCCACGAACCGGCGATGAAGATGCCGAACATGGCGCTGCCCGCCAGCACGCCGATGCCGGCATCGACTGTGCGACGTCGATCTGGTCGCGATCTGGTGGGCGCTACGACGTACGCCATGATCCAGGTGGCGGCCAGGCCGAATCCTGCCGCGTAGAACTCCCAACTTCCGTCGTCGACGTTGAGCGTTATTCCGAGCAGGGCGGTACCGACGACGAGCGCAACCACTGCAACGCGGGTTGATCGGGGGTCCACGACCTGGCGAACAACGTGGGTCATGTCGAGGCAGAGGCCGCGGCATGATCGAGTCGGTCGGACAACGCAGCGGTTGCGGCCCGCATGAACGACTGTGGATGATGCCCGGTGAGTGCCTCCAATCGACGTTCGGTGACTTCGACCGGGTTGACGAGCGACTGCACGAGGGCCCGGGCGGTTGTCATGTCGACATCGGTCACCAACCGAAGCCAACGCACCGACAACCCCGGCGAAAGCACCGGAACCGGCACGATGATCAGCTTCCTGCGCAGCAACTTGGCGACGGTTCCCATCATGTTCCGGTAGGTGGTCGACTCGGGAGCTCCGATGTCATAGTGGCCAGCGGGTACATCGGAATCGAGACAGCGGATCAGGTACGAGATGACGTCGTCGATCGCGATCGGCTGAGTCGCCGTGTTGACCCAGCGGGGCGTCACCATCACTGGCAGGCGTTCGACGAGTTGGCAGAGTATTTCCCAACTGGCGCTTCCTTGGCCGATCACGATCGCTGCCCGAAGGGCAACGGTCTCGATGTGTTCGCTCAGCACGTTCTCCACTTCTCGCCTACTGCGTAGGTGGGGGGAAAGATCATCCTCGCCTCGTCCCAGTCCACCGAGGTAGATCACTCGGTGAACGCCGGCGGCTTGAGCAGCGGTGGCGAAGTTCAAGGCGCCTTGGCTGTCGGCAGCCGCAAAATCGCTGCGATCGAGCGAGTGCACCAGGTAGTAGGCGATCTCGACGTCGTGAAGGGCTGCCGCCAAGCTCTCCGGCTTCATCACGTCCCCCTCGACTTCGACAGCGTTGTCGGTGCGCGGCGACGGCGTTCGAGTCATCACCGACGGGTGGTGACCTTCGGCGAGAAGCCGATCGACGAGGTGTCGACCGACGAAACCGGATCCCCCAGCGACGAGGATGCTGATTCGTTGCAAGGCCATGTCAGTCTGCTCTCAGTTTCGGTCGCACTACACAGTACGAGGGAAGTGGTTCCGGGAACGGAGGAAGGTCACGATGAATCGCTACCCGATCGTCGTCCGGAATGACACGCTCGACCTGCGTTTTACTCGCTCAGCGCGAAACGGTGGCGGCGATGAGGTCGCGTAACGCAGCGGCGATCTCGGCTCGGACGGGCGCTCCCGTTGGCAGGATGTCGACAGCGGTCAATGAGGTGTGCATGTGGCCGCGCGCCCTGATGTGGTGCACCCTGACGCCGGCCGCCGCCATGGCCTCGGCGTAGGCGGTGCCCTCATCGCGGAGTGGATCGAACTCGCATGTCACGATGACCGCAGGAGGTAGGTCGCCGAGGTTTGATGCCAGCAACGGAGCGGCGCGGGGGTCGCGCCGGTCGGCGGGGTCGGCGTAGTGGTCCCAGAACCATCGCATCAACGCTGCGGTCAGGATGTAGCCATCGCCGTTGTCCGCATAACTGCCGCGCGACATGTCGCTGTCGGTGACCGGGGTGATCAGAAGTTGACCCGAGATGTCCGGGCCGCCCGCGTCGCGGGCGAGCTGGCAGACGACTGCGGCGAGATTGGCGCCTGCGCTCCACCCGGCCACGACGAGCTCGCTGGCGACGCCGCCGAGCGCCTCGACATTGGCGGCAATCCAATGGACCGCAGCGAACGCGTCGTCGACCGCTGCAGGAAAGCGCGCCTCGGGCGCGTGGCGGTAGTCGACCGACACGACGATGGCATCGGACTGCACGCACAGGTCGCGACAGAACGGGTCGTCGCTGTCGTGGCTGCCAAGTACCCATCCGCCGCCGTGGAAGTAGGCGATGATCGGATGCGGCCCCGGTGTGGCCGGGCGGAACAGGCGATAGGCCAGATCTCCGCCGGCGCCGGGAAGCTCGCCGTCGACCACTTCGCCGACGTCAGGCCCCGGTGGCCGCTCCGCCGACATGGCGGTGGAGAACGCCCTCGCATCGGCGGCCGACATGGTGTTCATCGCCGGAAGATCGAGGGTCCCCATGAGCTCCAGCATGACCCCGACATCGGGCTGCACCCTGCGCACAACGCCATCGTTGCATCGGGTCCCGTCGGGGCCGCGGCGGGACAAGCCGAGGTAGTCGCGGTCGACCACCTCGTCGCAGATCGCGCGGTACCGCTCGACCCCACCGGCGTACGGCAGGAACACCCGTGGCTTGCCCGGCACGTTGGCGCCCATGTACCACGAGTTCGCCTGCGGCATCAGGGTGATGCTGGCGAAGTCGTTGACATGCTGCACCCAGCCGGCGACCGCGATCTCGGTGGGCTCGATCGTGTCGAGTCCCTCCGCGCGCACATGGCGCACCGACTCGGTGATCCAGTCGACGTGCTGCTCGATCGACACCATCATGTTCGACAGCACCGACGGGCTTCCGGGACCGGTGATCATGAACAGGTTCGGGAACCCGGCGGCCATCAACCCGAGGTAGGTGACCGGCCCTTCGGTCCACGCATCCTTCAGCGTCACTCCGTTGCGACCGGTGATGTCGACCCCCACGATCGCGCCTGTCATCGCGTCGAACCCGGTGGCGAACACGATCACGTCGAACTCCAACGACTCGTCGACGAGGTCGATGCCGCCCGCAGTGATCGTGCCAATCGGGTGCGCGCGGAGATCGACGAGCCGGACGTGTGGCTGATTGAACGTTTCGTAGTAACCGGTGTCGACGCAGAGCCGTTTGGTGCCGATCGGGTAGGTGGTGGGGCACAGAGCCTCGGCGGTGGCTGGGTCGTCCACCACCGAGCGGATCTTGCCGCGTACGAACTCGCACAGCAGGTCGTTCGACTGTTGATTGGTGAGGTGGTCCATGTACGACCCGAGAAACTCGATGATCCCGCCTGTCGTCCAGGCCTGTTCGTACCGGGCCAGCCGCTCTTCGTCAGGAACGGCCGTCGCGCTGACTTCGCTGATGGTGTAGGTGACTCCGCTGGTGGTGTGGCGGGCCGCGTCGCGGTACTCATCGCGGCTGCGGTCGAGCGCAGCCTGCTTCGCTGCCGGGATCGGTCCGTTGTTGGCCGGGATCGAGAAGTTCGGCGTGCGTTGGAACACGGTCAGCTGTGCCGCCTGGCCGGCTATGACCGGGATCGACTGGATCGCCGACGATCCTGTTCCGATCACGGCGACCCGCTTGCCGGTGAGGTCGACACCCTCGTGCGGCCAGCGGCTGGTGAAGTAGACGTCGCCTCGGAACGCTTCGGTGCCGGCGATGTCGACATCCTTCGGGACCGACAGGCACCCGGTGGCCATCACGTAGAACTGGCAGACCAGCTCTTCGCCGAGTGACGTATGCAGGTGCCAGCGCCCCTCGCCATCGTCCCACACGGCCGACTCCACCCGGGTTCCGAATTGGATGTCGCGGCGCAGGTCGTGGCGATCGGCAACGTGTTGTGCGTAGCGGAGGATCTCCGGTTGGCAGGCGTACTTCTCGGACCACGTCCACTCGTCGTCGAGTTCGCTGTCGAACGAGTACGAGTAATCGACGCTATGGATGTCGCAGCGCGCCCCTGGGTACCGGTTCCAGTACCACGTGCCGCCGACGTCGTTGCCCGCCTCGACCACAACCGTTGACAGGCCGAGTTGGCGGAGGCGGTGCAGCAGGTACATCCCGGCGAATCCTGCACCGACGACCACGACGTCGACCTCGCTTGCTGTGGCACGCGTTCCGTTGCTCGACATGAAATCTCCTCCTGCATCGACGCCCCGCATGGGGTCCCGCGCCATGCTCGCACAGCCGTCCGCCCCGCCCGATGTCGGGCGGATTGGAAGTTGACGCCGGGCTGCAGGGACGTGGCCGACGTGCCGTACCCTGAGCTGCGTCCGGCCTACCACTCATCCGATCCGCCCCGGCGCAACGGGGTCCGTACCATGACGTTCGATACCGAAGACTTCGGCGCGCGACTGCAGCGAGTGATCGATCAGCAAGAGATCCGTGATGTGGTGTACCGCTATTGCCGCGGCATCGATCGCCGTGAGTACGATCTCGTGCGGAGCTGCTACCACCCCGATGCGATCGACGATCACGGTAACTTCCGCGGTTCGGTTGATGCCTTCCTTACCCACGCCCAGCAGTCGTTGGCGCACTTCGAGCGAACGATGCACCTCATCGGCAACGTGCTCGTCGAACCGCTTGGCGCTGAGGCCAGGTGCGAGAGCTACGCCGTCGCCTACCACCGCCTCTGCGCAACCAGGACCAAGCCGGAACGCGACTTCGTCGTCGGACTCCGTTATGTCGACGACTTCGAGCGGCGAGATGGCACCTGGCGAATTGCGTCGAGGGTGTGCGCGTTCGAGTGGTCGCGAATCGATCCGGTTGCACCCGGAGGCTGGGTCCCGACTGGCAGCGCCGTGGTCGGCCAAATCGATGGCAGCGATGTCGTGTTCGCAGCCAAGCTGCCGCGCTGTTCGAACGAAGGAAACTGACAACTCGGCGACGGTCGGTGCGAGTTGTAACGATCGTGCGAGTCGTCAGGGCGCTCGGTGGCTCATCTCGTGCACGCGGCGTTGCAGGAATCGACGATCGCTGTCGTTACAGGGACAGTCGAGCCCCCGTAGATAGGCGGCGCTCGCTGCGTTCGGATCGCCGAGCCGACGGTAGAAGTCGGCCCGCGCAGCCCAGTACAGATGCCATCGTTCGGCGGGTGTGCCGATCAGCCCATCGAGCATCATCAGCGCGATCGCCGGGCCCACCGATTCGGCTACGGCAACGGCATGGTTGACGCGAACGACGAAGGTCGGTGTGCGCATTTCCAGCAACCGGTACAGCTCGGTGATCTGGGGCCAATCGGTGTCGGCGGCCGTGCGGGCGATGCCGTGCAGGCAGGCGATCGCCGCCTGGATCTGATACGTGCCCGGCCGACCGCGCCGCAGTACCGATTCGACCAGTGCTTGCGCCTCCTCGATTGCTGTTGCGTCCCACCGGCTTCGATCCTGATCGGCCAGCAAGACGATGTCACCGGCACCGTCGACCCTGGCGGCGCGTCGCGCGTTCGCAGCGAGCATCAATGCCAGCAATCCGGTGCACTCGGACTCGTCGGGCATCATCTCGACCAGGACCCGTCCCAGCCTGATGCCTTCGTCGGCCAGGTCGACACGCGCATCGACCGCTCCGGTGGGGGCATGGTGGCCGGCGGTGAAAATTGCGTACATGGTGGCCAACACGGGGAGCAGCCGTTCGGGTAGCTCGTGCGCGTCGGGTACCCGATAGGGGATGTGTGCACCGGCGATCTTGGACTTGGCGCGGGTGATGCGCTGACCAATCGTTGCATCGGGAACCAGGAAGACGCGGGCGATCTCGACCGTGCTCATCGAACAGATAGTGCGCAACGCCAGCGCGATCTGGGCCTCGGGGTTCAGCGCCGGGTGACAGCACGTGAACAGCAGACGGAGTCGGTCGTCGCCGTCGCCGTGCCCTCCGCTCCCCATGTCGTCGTCGAGCAGCCGAACCGCCTCGCGTTCGCGGGGCGCACGCTGGACCTCACGGCGCAGACGGTCGAGCGCCTTGTTGCGAGCGACGGTCGTCAGCCAGGCACCTGGGCGATCGGGAACACCGTGGCGGCGCCATTCCTCGACCGCAGCGACCGCAGCATCATGCAGAGCGTCCTCGGCTCGATCGATGTCGCCGGTCAGGCGGATGAGGGTGGCCAGAACCTGACCACCCTCGATCCTGATGGTCTCCTCGAGCTGATCGATCAACCGTTCTCGCCGAAGTCGATGACCGGGCGCACCTCGACGCGACCGTGCCACGCGCCGGGGATCTGCGCCGCCCAGGCGATGGCCTCGTCGAGATCCTTGCAGTCGAGCAGATAGAAGCCTCCGAGTGCCTCCTTGGTTTCGGCGAAGGGCCCGTCGGTGGTGATCACATCACCGCCCTTGGCTCCGCCCGTCACGTGCACGGTGGTCGCTGTCGTGGTCGGCTGGAGCGCTTCGCCGGCACCGATCACGCCGGCCGCTCCGGCGGTTTCGCCGAAGTGGATGTACTCCGCCATCACGATGCCCCACTCTTGCGGGTCGGGCTCGGAAGTGGGTTCAGCTCCGTAAATGAGGGCTGCATACCTTGGCATGGCTGGTTCCTTTCGTTGGACCCGATCGGATCGGGCTGATGCAAACACGACGAACGGTCGCGACGGATTTCGACAGGTTGCCCCAGAAATTCTTGCGCGCTCACGCACATGCGTGGTGACGATCGGTGCCCGTCATCGTCTGCGCAACATCGTTGTCGCTCCGTCAGCATTCTCGATCAATGTTTGTGGTGACGCCAGAGGATGAGAAGAGGCGAATGAAGCTGTCGGCGTCATAGAGGGCCCGGTTGTCTGGTGCGTAAGTCATTGCTGCTGCGCGATCCTGCGGCGAAGTTCGGCCAGGTCGATCTCCTCGACCGGTTCGGCCGCGAAGTCATCAGCCGTCGTCGCAGTGTCAGCGAGCGGCAGGTAGTAGTCGTTGCCGCGGCCAGCCCAGTCGCCACGCATCTCAAAAAACGCAGGCCCGGACGGGTCGATTCCGCGAATCGGCATCGATCCGCGGCGAATGGTGAAGTCGTGCGGAGCGAGTTCCCCGGCTCGCACGAACCACCGCTCGGCGGCCTCGGCGCGCCCTTGCTGCGACAGCCACCAGGCGAGCGCGAACGCGGCGCGTGCTTGCTGATCGGCGTCGGTGGCGATCTTGGTATCGGCACGGACATCGCCCGCGTACGCGGGTGCTTCACCGCGCACCCACGAACGCAGCGCGGTGAGCGGCTTGCGGTTGTGGAACTTGGTGATGCTGGCCAGCTCGTTGGACACGTAGTGCACGTCTTGGGGTCGCGCGATCCGGCCCTCCTCGTCGATCCACACCACCGTTGGAACGTTGACCATGTTGTATAGGTCGGCGACGCGGTGCTCGGTGTCGATCAGGCTGGGATGGGTGGCGGCGGCTCGCTCGATGAACGGACGAGCGTCGTCGGGGGAGCGGTCGAGTGCAACAGTGACAACGACCAGACCGTCTGTAGCGAGTTCTTCGTGGATCGCCTGCCACACGGGCAGGTCATAGCGGCACCCTCACCAACTGGCGTAGGCGTACAGCACAACCTTCTTGCCGCGGAAGTTGCGTAGGGAATGGTGATGACCGTCGAGGTCGGGCAGCTCGAAATCGGGAGCGGCCCCCGACCGCAGCCCGTCGGCGCGCTCGGCTGCGGACGCACCGAACGATACGACCCGCTCGGCCGCGTCGATCGCGACGGGCCGCCGTAGCAGACGGGCTAGGGCATCGGCCTCGATCGGGCCGGGCGGGATGTCGTGCGGCACGGGCACGCACACCTCGTCGCGGCACAGGCCCTCGGGTTTGCGCTCCCATCCGAGCACGCTCGGATCAAGGAGCAACGTGTCTGCGGATCCCGAGCCTGCTTTCTGCACAGTCTGCACTCGCTGCTCGTCGATCACCGTCCATGTGCTCATGGCGGCACAGTACTCGTCAGGTGAACCACACGTCGTCGCTCTTCGCTGTTGCGAGAGGTGACGGAGACTTGAACAATCGGGGTATTGTCCGCATCGTGGGGAACCGGGGCGCCTATCGCGACATTCTCGCCATTCGTGACGCCCGAGCGCTGATCGCTGCGAGCGCTGCTTCGCAGCTTGGTGACTGGCTGTACAACGCAGCTTTGCTGGGATACGTCTACACCGCGACCGGGTCGGCGGGGTGGGTCGGCGCGGCAACGATCGTCCGGCTGCTTCCATACGTTTTGCTCGGTCCTGTCGGTGGAATGATCGCTGATCGTTACGACCGTCGGACGGTGCTGTTGACCGGCGACATAGTGCGCTGCCTGCTGATGCTCGTGCTCGCCGCCTCAGTTGCGTCGGGCAGCCCGGTGGGCGTCGTGATCGCCCTGACAGCGCTGGCCTCGGCGGCGGGTACGGCTGAGCGGCCGGCTGCGATGGCGCTCCTTCCTCGTCTGGTCGGCGAGGCGCGGCTCGGAGCGGCCAACGCACTGCTGCACACCGTGCAAGATCTCGGCGTGGTGGCTGGCCCGGCGATCGGGGCCGTCCTGCTCGCAGTCGCCCCGGACGAGGTGGCATTTGCGGTCAACGCGCTCACCTTCGCCGTCTCAGCGGTGCTCATCTCGACGATGGCTCGGCGGGCCGGTCCGGCGGGTGGGCGGGTGGGCGAGACTGCTGGAAGGCAACTGCGTGACGGATTGAAGGCAGCCCGCCTCACCCCGTTCGTGGTTCCGCTGTTCCTGGTGGTCGCGATGGTCGAGTTCACCTACGGTGCCCAGACCGTGCAGCTCGTGCTGTATGCGGAGCAACGGCTGGACCTCGGCGCGGAAGGCTACGGCTACCTGCTTGCCGCCGCAGGAGTCGGCGGGCTGCTGAGCGCGGCGGTAAACGCCCGGCTTGCGTCGAGCTCACGAGTGTCGGGCATCGTCGTTGGTGCCGGGGTGTTGTTCTGCGCTACGCAGGTGGTCTATGCCGGCGTCGACGACCTGGTGCTCGCCGTGATCGCAACACTGCTCGGCGGTGTCGGCGTCGTCGCTTGCGAGGTGGTGGCCGAAACTGCTTTGGCGCGCGTCGCCCCGTCCGACGTACTTGGCCGGGTCATGGGCGTGTTCGACGCGTTGTCTGTGGCGGCGATGGTGGCCGGAGCCGTGTCGGCGCCGTTGCTGATCAACTCGACGTCGCTACGCACGAGCCTGGTCGTGCTCGGCGTGGCCACGGTGGCGGTGACCATCTCGTGCCGAGTCGCGCTTCGGGGACTCGACGCCGTGAGCCAGCAACGAGCAGACGTACTGGCAGCGCGCATCGCCGTCCTGCAACGGCTGCCGATCGTTGCCGGGGTGCCGCGCCTCGTGGTCGAACAGCTCGCCTCGGGTTCGCACGTGTGCCCGCTGCCGCCCGGCGTCGACGTCGTGGTAGAAGGCGCACCGGCTCATGCGTTCTACGTCGTCATCGATGGCAGTGTGGTCGTGCATCGAGATGACGTGGAGGTTGCCCGCCTCGGCCCGGGCGATTACTTCGGCGAGCGGGGCCTGCTCAACAACGCCCCGAGGAACGCGACGGTCACCACGCACGAGCAGACCACGTTGCTGCGATTGGAAGGTGAGGTGCTGCTCGCGGCGTTGCAGTCGGCTCCGATGATGATGTCGGCGCTCGACCGCTTCGATGGATCCGTGAGGGGCACCGGGCACGTCGAAGTGACGGCCCTGGTCGACGACACGGCATGGCTGCGGGCCTGAACATGGTGACCGAAACGAGCGTCGACGGCGCAACGGTCGTGGTGATCGGTGCCGGGTACTCCGGCAAGCGCCGTGCCCACGCTCGCATGGCGGAGCTGGGGGCGCGGCTCGTCATCGTCGACGAGCCCGGTCACTGGTCCGCGGCGCTCGTCGCCGATGGGATTGCTGCGGCCTGGCTGCCGGTGCGCGTGAGCGGAAACGCCGACATCGATGCCGCAGCGATCGTCGATGCACTCGAGTCGGCGGCCGTTGCAACCGACGGAGTGTTGACGTTCTGGGAGGACAGCGTGTGCGTGGCCGCCCGAGTCGCAGCCGCTCTGCGGTTGCCCGGGAACCCGCCGGACGCAGTCGACTCGGCGCGTAGCAAGATCCGCACCCGCGAGCTCTCGGCCGAGCTCGGACTGCCCACACCGAAGGCCCGGCGCGTCAGGTCGCTCGACGAGCTGTTCGCCGCCGCTGCCCATGTTGGCTTTCCGGCGGTCGTCAAGCCGGAGTTCGGCGCAGGCGCGATGGGGTGCGTACGGGTCGACAACTTGGAGTCGCTGCCACAGGTGTACTCGCTCGTCCGCGCCGTGGTGAGCCCAGAAAACGACACCATCTTCCGGGCCGGGAACGACCTCTTGCTCGAAGAGTACCTCGACGGTGTCGAGTTCGACATCGACCTCGTGATGCAGGACGGGAAGTGCGTGTTCTCCAGCGTCTCCCAGAACTGGCCGACCGCAGAGCCGTCGCTCCAGGAAACCGGTTTGCACTGCCCGCCCGATCACGACCGCAAGGCCGTTGGCCGCCTCGTCGACCTTGCCGTCCAGACCGTTCAGGTCTTCCGGTTGCGCAGGGGGGTGCTGCACGTGGAGGGGAAGTGCACGAGCCGCGGGCCGCGCATCGTCGAGGTGAACGCGCGCATGGGCGGGGGACGGATCCATCAGCTCATCGAGGCGGTCTGGGGTGTGGACCTGATCGAAGCGCAGCTGCGCAGCTGCCTCGATCTGCCACTGTCGCTCAAGCCGAGCCGTCGCCCGCAGTGTGCCGTCGTCAACGCCATCGTGCATGCGCCATCGACCGGCCGCCTCGCAGCACTTCCGTTCCCGGCCGTTGCACCGCCTGGCTGCCTGTCGCTCGACATCGACGTCGAGGCCGAGATCGGCCATCAAGTCTACGGGCCGGAGGACATCTTCGCGACCGCGTTGGCGGAGCTGACGATCGCCGGCAGAGACCTCAAGCACGCCAGGGCGCTAGCAGCTGTGGTGCTACGCGACCCGCCCCGCGTCGTGGCCGGCTAACCCTCGGCTAACCCCCCAACGAGGGCGGGTGAGGTGGGCGAGGTGAACAGTCGACGGCCACCGTCATGCTGAATCGTCCCGAGGTGCGTTGAGCTGTCCGCCGCCCACGCCCGATCCGCCGGATTGTGCAGCACCGCTGCATTCAGCGTTCGTTCAGCCAGGTTCAGGGGCTCGTCAGGCGGTCTCCGCGATAATGCGGGCATTGACCGATCCTGGAGACCTCTCATGAAACGAACGACCACGGCCCTGTTCGCAGGCTTCGCGCTGACCTTGATTGCTGCTTCGTGCGGCGACGGGGACACGACGGGCGGAGGCGCAACCCCGTCGTCCGAGCCCACCACCGAGCCGGCGACGGCGCCCACGACCGCGTCCGAAACCACCACCGAACCCGCGACCGAATCCACAACCGCAACTGAGACGGTTGCGACGGCACCCGACAGCGAGCGTATCGACCTCGAGGGTCCTGTGTTCTCGAACCCGACCGCCATTACCAATCCGCTGTTTCCAATCAGCGACCTCGCTCAGGTGATCCAGTTGGGCACGGAGGCCGATACTGCCGTTCGGACCGAGGTGACACTCCTGCCGGAGACCCGACTGATCGAGTGGAATGGCGTTGAGGTGGAGACGGTCGTGTCGCAGTTCACCGCGTACGCCGACGGTCGCGTCGTGGAGGTCGCCGTGGACTTCTTTGCCCAGGCCGATGACGGCTCCGTCTGGTACTTCGGCGAGGAGGTGACCAACTATGTGGACGGGCTGATCGCCAATCATGATGGAACCTGGCTGGCGGGCAAGGATGGCCCACCAGGGATGATCATGGCAGCGGACCCCAAGGTCGGTGACGTGTATCGGCCCGAGAACATCCCCGGTTTCGTGTTCGAGGAGGTGACCGTGAAGGCGGTTGATGAAACCGCTGATGGCCCGCGCGGTCCCGTTGAGGGCGCGATCCACATCCAGGAACTGCTGATGGACGGACTCCTCGAGGACAAGATCTTCGCCCCCGGCTACGGCGAGTTCTTCTTTGCCGTGCCAGCCGAGGAGGAGCTCGTCTACATGGGGATCGCAGTTCCGGCTGACGCGCTCGACGGGCCGGTTCCCGAGGAACTCACCGTGCTACTCGCGGGCGCGAACGACGTGTTCGACGCTGCGGCATCGGAGGACTGGGACGCAGTTGGGTCCGGGGTCGCAGTGATGACCGCTGCGTGGGACTCGTACGGCGCGAACGGCCCGCCGCCGCGACTCGTGGCAGAAATGGACGAAGCGCTGAATTCGCTCGGCGCAGGTGCCGGCAGCAAGGAACCCGCTGCGGTGCGTCAGGGCGCGATCGATGTGGTCCAGGCGAGCCTCGATCTCGGGCTCCAGTACCGCTTGCCGGCCGAGGTCGATCTCGACCGGATGGTGCGCTGGACTCGACAGGTGCAGGTGGATGTCGATAACGACGACGCCGGTGCTGTCGCCGGCGATGTGGTCGCCCTCACCGCCACCTGGGATCGGGTCGCCCACACGGCTGACCCGTCGGCCGCAGCGCGCGTCGATGGTGCCCTGCTCGACCTGCGCCGTGCTGCCGAGGCCGGGGATCTGGCAGCCGCACTGAACGCCGCAGCCACACTGCAAACGAGCGTGGAAGCCGCCGCCTGACGCCGGTCGGCGGTTGGCCCGTCGGGATTTTCCAGCGGGAGTTTCGTAGGATCGGCCGGACGATTGACGAGGAGGGGCAAACTGTGGATCACACTGCCACCGCTGCGGTCACGATCACCGGGTTCGATCACCTCGTGCTCCGCTGCGCCGATGTGGAACGCACCCTCGCCTGGTACACCGATGCGCTCGGTCTCGCCCCGGTGCGGGTGGACGAGTGGCGTCTGGGCGTGGTTCCGTTTCCGTCGGTGCGAGTCGACGCAGGCACGATCCTCGATCTGATCCGCGGCCATGGACACGACGGGGCCGCCGCCCACGATCGGCACGACAGCCACGGTCACGGTTCGCTGGACCACTTCTGTCTCGTGGTGACGCCGACGGATCTTGCCGAGCTGGCGCGATCTGGGGCTTTCGACGTGGTTGACGGGCCCGACACCCGTTACGGCGCACGTGGCGACGGGACCTCGCTCTACGTACGCGACCCCGACGGGGTCGTCGTCGAGCTGCGCCACTACTGACCCAGCGCTCTTGCGAGCGGGTTTGCGGTCCGGCCGGCCACGGCGTCATGCTTGCGGACGGGGCATGGTTCGGCCGCGTCCCCGCATCGCATCCACCACTTCGGGAGCCCTCATGAAGACCAGTGTTGACCGCATTCTCACCACCCACGTGGGCAGCCTTGCCCGACCCGTGGAGTTGCTCGACACCATGAAGGAAAGAGAGAACGACCGACCCTACGACGCCGATCTGTTCGACCGGCAGGTGCGCGACGCGGTGGCCGACCGAGTCAAGCAGCAAGTAGCCGCCGGCATCGACATCGTGACCGATGGCGAGATGAGCAAGGTCAGCTTCCTCGGGTACGTGAAGGACCGCCTCGGCGGTTTCGAGGTAGAGGCCGGTGGCGGGGCGATGGCGCCGTCGTGGCAGGTCGAGTTCGACCAGTTCCCCGAGTACTACACCGAGTACTTCGGCAAGTACAGCTCGGCGGTCGCCCCGCTGCGGCGGATCATTTGCCGCGGTCCGATCTCCTACGTCGGCCAGGCCCTACTGAAGACCGACATCGACAACCTCAAAGCGGCCGTCGATGGTCTCGGTGTGACCGAGGTGTTCATGCCATCGTCGGGCCCTAGCGGGTTCGGGAGGAACGAGTTCTACGCCACCGAGGAGGAGTACTTGAACGCCGTCGCCGAGGCGATGCGCGAGGAGTACAGGGGCATCGTCGACGCCGGCTTCGTGCTGCAGATCGACGACCCATGGCTGATCGAGATCCTGACCGATCCCGGGTTTTCCAAGGAGGAGCGGATCCGTCGCGCCCACATGCACGTCGACGCGCTCAACAACGCACTGCGCGACATCCCCCTCGACCGTGTTCGCCACCACACCTGCTACGGCCTCAACCACGGCCCGCGCCTGACCGACATTTCGATGAGCGAGGTGGTGCCGTTCATGCTCCGCATCGACGCCGGGGCCTACTCGTTCGAGGTGGCCAACCCGCGACACATGCACGAATACAGCGTGTGGGAAGACGTCACACTGCCCGACGACCGGGTCCTGATCCCCGGCGTGATCGGGCATGCCAACAACTACGTCGAGCACGAACTGCTGATCGCCGAGTACATCGAGCGTTACGCCAGGATCGTCGGCCGCGAACGGGTGATCGCCGGGGCCGACTGCGGGTTTTCGTCGCGTGCCTCGTACAAGCCCGAGGTGCACCCGACGGTGGTGTGGCCGAAGTTCGCGTCGCTCGCCAAGGGCGCGAAGATCGCCAGCGAACACCTCTGGGGCTGAGAGTCGAGCGGTGTCGGGCGGGCATCTCCGGATTGAGGTCCGGGTCGCCCGCCCGGCTGTGTCAGGCCCCGGCCCTGATGCCGGCGGCCTCGTCGAAGACCACGACGACCCGCGTCACCTCGCCGGCCGCGAGCGCCCGGAACCCGTCGCCGACATCGTCGAGCGCAGTCGCCGCGACACCATGCCGGCCAAGTCGAGCTGCCCGCGTCGCCACATGTCGACGTAGCGGGGGGATGTCGAGCCGGGGGCGGGTGGACCCCATGAAGACCCCGACCAGTGAGCGGCCCTGGCGGGTCCACTTGGCGGACATCGATGACCGCATGGTCGGCCATCACCCCGACTACGTACGTGGCACGTCCCCGCGCCGTCATGGCCATCGCTTGGGCAACCGTCGATGGACGGCCGATCACCTCGAAGGCATGGTCGACACCACCACCGGTCATCGACACCACTGCGTCGGGCGCGTCCACCTGTGAGGCATCGACGGTGTCGGTCGCTCCCAGTCGTATTGCGGTGTCGAGCTTGCCAGCGGACACATCGATGGCAATGATCCGTGACGCTCCGGCAATGCGCGCGCCCTGGATCACGTTGAGGCCAACGCCACCGCAACCGAGCACGGCAACCGTGTCGCCGGGGCGTACCTTGGCGACGTTGAACACCGAGCCGAGCCCGGTCACCACCGCACAACCGAGCAGCGAGGCGAGGTCCATCGGCATGTCGTCGGGAATGACCACGAGACCGCGTTCGTCGACGACGATCTTGTCGCTCAGCGCCCCCACGTTGCCGATCACCGTGATCGCCTTGCGGTCCAGCGTCAGCAGCCGCGGCGGTCCGAGGATCGGCGGCGCGTGGAGTCGGGATTGGCGCAGTGCACGGGCTCGCCGCTATCGCACGGTGTGCACGAACCGCAGCCCTGTACGAGGCAGGTCACGACGTGATCGCCGACGGCCACGCTGGTGACCGAGGTGCCGACGGCTTCCACCACGCCCGCACCTTCATGGCCGAGCAGGAACGGGCGAGCCCGCACCAACGTGCCGTCGAGCCAATGGAGATCGCTGTGGCACAGACCGACCGCCGCCGTACGCACGATCACCTCGCGTGGTGCCAGTGATGAACGCGTCGACCGGACGATGCTTCAACACCGAGATGGTGATGAAGCAACACGTTGTCTCCGGGGAGTTCGCCAGTGGCTTCGCGCTTGGGCTGCTCGCGAAAGACGTTGGGATTGCCGACTCCCTTGCCGGGGCGATGCATCACTCGGCCCCATTGGCTGCCCTCGTCTCCAAGTTGTTGGCCGAAGCGCGCGAAGCGATCGGTGCGACGGTCGACCACACCCGCGCCTACCAGCACTGGGCAGGTAGCAATCCGCATCTCAACGAAGATGACTGAACCTCGTGGGCAGATTCGGCGGTCGCTGCGAGAATCTCTCAAGATTGCGAGCAACGCTGCCGATAACACATCTGCGGCGATCCAACTCCGACGTCCTGGCCGACTCCGCTACGGTCGGCCGGGACATTTCCCCGCATTCGGCCAGTGATTTGCTCCGGTCGTCAGGGCTGCTCGTCAGTGCTGGTGATCGGCGCCGTCGTTGTGGCTGTGACCGTGGTCGTGGTCGTGGCCGGGACCGGAGTTGTCGTTGTCGATCGCGTCGAGGAACGCTTCGACGTCGTGGTCCTCGCCGCCGACGAGCCAGATGACGACTTCGTCGTCGTCTTCATCGTCCCAGGGGAGCATGCCTTCCACGCTGTAGCGGTCGACGGTGATGTCTTCGCTGTCATCGTCGACGGGTGCGATGACAGCCAGTTCGACCTCGGCGTCGGGGGGTTGATCGCGGAGCATGTCGATGAGTTCACTGACGGTCATTGATGTGGCCTTTCGATCAAAGCATTTCGGTGGCAGACGGGGATCGTGCGAACGACGACGATCATCGATCGGAATCGAGCCAGCGCGGTGCGTTTTCGAGCAGGTAGAGGCTCACGTCGCGGCATCGGATGAGTGTGTCACAGAACGCCTCCTCGTTGGCCGTGTACATGTCGGCCAGCTCGATCGGGATGCGCGTCACCATCGACAGGCTGCGCTCGGGGGCGTCGGTGACGCTGGCGAACGAGTCGATCGCCGACACCTCGACGGGCAGATCGACGCCGCCGACTCCGGCGATTTCGGTCGCCAGCACCAGCAAGTCGGGAGCGTGGGGCAGCGGCGGCAACGTCCAGGTGAATAACAGCGGAAACGTGAAGCCGCTGGGCGGATCGTCGTCGGGATCGTCCTGCTTCATCACTTCGTCTTCGAAGCCGAGCAGCGCTCGCGGATCGACCTCGAGCGACAGGTGCAGGTCAATCGGGCCGTTGCACGCCTCCTCCGGGTGCAGATCGACCTCCCATAACTGGCGCAGCGAGTAGGTCTCCACGAAGTGCCGTTCGTCGTGCACGTGGAACCCGTGATCGATCGCATGGCTCTTCAGATCTGCGACGAATCCGGCGACGTCGATGACGGCCACGGTGGTCCTTCCTGCGCGGTGATGCCTGATGCGGTCGGTCTGAACGATTCAGCCCGCGGACATGGCGATGACACTACCGTGCGGTCCATGATGAGGGATGGCCTGGGCCTGCTGCACGACACCGCCGACGCGGTAGCCGACGCGCTGCGCAGCATCGTCGACCGTGGCCCATCGGGCCGGCGGACCGGTCAGTACGCGCTTGACGTCGTTGCCGATGATGCGGCGCTGGCAGTGTTGCGCCGAGCGGGTGTTGGCATCGTGTCCGAGGAAAGCGGCGTCGAAATTGGGTCGTGCCCCGAGGTCGTCGTGATCGATCCGGTCGATGGCTCCACCAATGCCAGCCGTGGTCTGCCCTGGTTCGCCACGTCGCTGTGCCTGGTCGATGCCGATGGCCCGGCGGTCGCACTCGTCGTGAACCAGGCGAGCGGTGTGCGGTACTGGGCCGAACGTGGTGGAGGCGCATGGCGCGACGGCGTGCGGCTCGCTGCGTCGGGATGTCGAGAGGTGAGGTCGGCGATCGTCGGTCTCAACGGAGTCCCGCCCCGCCACCTCGGCTACGCCCAGTCAAGGGTGCTCGGCGCCGTTGCGCTCGACCTGTGCCTGGTCGCCGAGGGTGTGCTCGACGGCTACATCGACTGCATCGTCGATGCGCACGGGGTGTGGGACTACGCCGGCGGCGTGATGATCTGCGCCGAAGCCGGGGCGAGCGTGGTGGACGTGTCGGATCGCGAGCTCTACACCCTCACCCACGACGCCCGCCGGACCCCCATCGCCGCAGCCACGCCCGAACTGCTGGCCACCTTGCTCGCCGCCCGCCAGTCCATGCCCGCGACCGGATGAGCGTGCTGCTCCTGGTGCCCCGCAGCGATAGCAATCGGCCCATCCGAGTGCCTCGTGCCCACCCGTGTGGGCCCTCGCCACTCGGACCACCCGCCAGGGACTCGGATGACAGCCAGGGACTCGGATGCTGCTGCCGACGGATCCCGGGTGCGAGCAAACACGTCGCGGTAGCATTGCCAGTCCCGTAGCGGGCGCATAGCTCAGTTGGTTAGAGCGCTTCCCTTACAAGGAAGATGTCGGGGGTTCGAATCCCTCTGCGCCCACTGGTCGTTCTCGATTTCACAGCACTCCGGCCCGTCTATTGGTCAAGCGCAGGGTTTGAATGAGGAACCACCACCTACGACGGCATTGTTGCATACGCCACGCCGTCACCCGTCCAACATGAACCGGGCCCAGAATCTCAACATGAGTGGGCCCAGGAACAGCGTCGCCAGGCTGCCTGCCTTCGGGGAGAGGCGGTAAGCGCCACCGCGCAGTGGTCGCCCTCAATGCAACAGTGCGTGTTGAAATGGCAATGATCGACCGCGTCGTTTCTGTAACCGAGGTTTGTGCGAGCGGGAACCTGGCCGCCGGGGCGGGCACTGCCTCAGATGCTGAGGATTTCCACCGAAGCCCGAACGGTCAGGAACAGGCTGAATCCGACGAGCACCGCCACGACGACCCTTCCCGCCAACTGGATGGGGCGTTGCTCGAGCACGGCGGACAGGCGGCCCGGTAGGGCGATACGCCCGATGATGTAGACCACCAGGCCGACGAAGACCGGCGGCACCAGGGCGAAGGGGACCACACCCAGGATGGGCACGTTCCGGAACCGGCTGTCACCTTCCGCTGTCTGCTGGAGCCGAGCAGCCACCGAGCCGAGGGCAGCCCCGAACAATGCAG
>JANNHO010000331.1:0-37282 GCA_031404435.1 Acidimicrobiaceae bacterium
GCGAGACCCTCCTGATCCAGTAACCCTTTCGTCAGCGCGCCATGCGACGCTCCGACGGCATCCGGTATTAGCAGTTGTTTCCGACTGTTATCCCAGAGACCAGGATAGGTTTCTCACGTGTTACTCACCCGTTCGCCACTAATTCTTCCTCAGTATTGCTACTGAATGGAATCCGTTCGACTTGCATGTGTTAAGCACGCCGCCAGCGTTCGTCCTGAGCCAGGATCAAACTCTCCAACAAGAACCTGTCTGGTGTTACCCAGACCGTTCGCTTGAGAGCTGCGACATCCATCGGGGGAATACCCAATGTTTTGTTGACGCCGCAGTCTGGCATTACATGCCACCGAGTAGGACTCGATGGACTTATGAATTGACGGACAGCTCCATCGACCAGTCTTGCGACTGAACGACGTGCTGACCGCACTGGCGTTCTATCTTCTCTTCTGTTTTCAAGGAGCCGAGGCTCACGGCACGCATCCACCGTGGTGGATGTTGGTGCCGATCTCCGGTGCTTTTGGCTCTCGGAGGCGAGGAGCTACGCTATCGGAGTACCGGGGTCGCATCAACCCCGAGAGGAAACTTTTCCCACGACGAAGTCCCGTTTCCCTTTTCGGAGCAGCACGAAACCGCCTGTGAGCAGGTCGGATGTACTCAGCAGGCCATCCCCTGGCAGGACCCGGTTTCCTGCACGAATCGCGTTTTGGCTGAGCAGGCGGTTGACCTCGCTGATGCTCGTGGCCACACCGGCGCTCACGAGCAGTTCGTGGACGCGGGTGGTGTTGACATCGCCGACGATGTCGACGCATGGCGCCTCGCCGGCAACGACGGCCAGTGCCGAGGCTGAGGCCGCCGCTGGATCGCCGCCGAACAACACACCCGCCGCCTGCTCCACGGCCTCGGCCACCACGTGACCGTGGACCAGCTCGGTCAGTTCCATGGCGAGGGCTCGCTGGGCCACACGCCTCTCGGGAACACGGGTGTGTTCCTCCATCACGGCGACGAGCTCGCCAAGCGGGCGCATCGACAGCATCCGTAGGTACAGCTCGACGGTTTGATCGTCGCTGTGCATCCAGAACTGATGGAACTGATAGGGCGAGGTCCGCTGCGGATCGAGCCAGATGGCACCGCCGACCGACTTGCCGAACTTCGTGCCATCAGCCTTGGTCATCAGCGGGTGGGTCAACGCGTAGGCCTGGTGGCCGAGGCTCCGGCGAATGAGTTCCACCCCGGCCACGATGTTGCCCCACTGGTCGGAGGCGCCGGCCTGTAGCTCGACGCCGTGCCGCTCGTAGAGGTGACGGAAGTCGTTGGCCTGCAACAGCATGTAACTGAACTCGGTATAGGAGATGCCCGAGGAGCTCTCCAGCCGCGACCGAACCGAATCCTTGGCCATCATGTTGCTCACGGTGAAGTGCTTGCCGACATCGCGCAGGAACTCGAGCATCGTCATCGGAGCGGTCCAGTCAGCGTTGTTGACGAGGGTGGCCTGAAATGGACCAGGCTCGAAATCGAGCAACGACGACAACTGCACCTTGATGCAGGCCACGTTGTGGCGCAGCGTCTCGTCATCGAGCAGGTTGCGTTCCTCGCTGCGCCCGCCCGGATCGCCGACCATGCCGGTAGCGCCGCCGGCGAGCGGGTACGGCCGGTGCCCGGCCATCTGAAAGCGGCGCATGAACATCTGCCCGACCAGGTGTCCGACGTGGAGCGAGTCTGCCGTTGGGTCGAACCCGATGTAGATCCCGACCGGTCCCGAATCGACACGGGCGGCGAGCGCAGCCCGGTCGGTGGTGTCGTGGATGAGGCCACGCGCAGCGAGATCGTCGAGCAAGTTCATAGATGACCATGCTGCCAGCTGGGCTTCGAAATACGTCGAGGATTCCCGGCAGGTCGGGCTGATTGCTGCAGTGACAGCGGCCCGGCGTACCAGGATTACGCTGACCGCGTGCCCGAGCAACGGTTTAGCGTCCTCGAAGCGATCCAACATCAAGCCGACGGCTGTGGTCGAGTCGGCTCCGACCTGTACGCGACGCTGCTGACGAGCTTGGCGACCGATTACATGAACGGGGGCATCACCGCCGAGCTGCTCGACGGCGTCAGCGAGCAACCCCTCCACGATGCGGTTGCACTGCGCTACCTGGCCACCGCGCATCGGCTCGCGTTGAATGGCGAGGCGCCGGAACTGGCCGAGCACTACGCGTCGTGCGGAGGTGAGTGGTCGGGAGGACACATCCTCGATGCGTTCTTGTCGGTGGTGTCGAACCATCGTCGTGAGTTCGTGTCCGGAATGCAGCGCAACGTGCAAACCAACGAGGTCGGTCGCGCCGTGGCGTTGAGCGCCGGACTGTCATTGATCGCAGCTCGCCACGGGGTGGCACTGCGCACACTCGAAATCGGTGCATCGGCCGGACTGCTGTCGCGGTGGCCCAGCTACTCCTACGACACGGGCGAATCAGCAGCGGGTGAACCGGGCAGCGAGGTGACCTTCGACGCGTCGTGGTACTCGGGGTCGCTTCCTGCGCTTCATCGCCCGATCGAGGTGGCCGAACGTGCGGCGAGCGACATTGCCCCGATCGATGCGACCACCCCCGACGGGCAACTGACGATGTTGTCGTTCCTGTGGCCGGACCAGGTGGATCGCCGACACCGGCTCCTTGCCGCGCTGCGCGTTGCCGAGCGCGATCCCGTGACGGTCGAGCAGGCCGACGCCGGCGACTGGCTGAGCGAGCGGCTGGGTACGGCCCTCCCGGAGGGTGTCGCCACGGTCGTTTTCCATTCGATTGTGTGGCAGTACCTGCCACGAGCGACCAAGGATACGGTGCGCGCCGCGCTCAGCGAGGCCGGCGAGCGCGCTACCGCCTCGTCACCGCTGTGCTGGCTACGGATGGAGCCTGCGAATGCAGAGCACGCCGATCTTCGCCTGACCTCGTGGCCCGGAGGCACCAGCGGCGAGGCAGCGGAGCTCCTGGCCCACGTGGGCTACCACGGGGCCGATCTGCGCTGGCTTCGCTGACGCCATCACCACACGTCACGGGGCGACCACCCACCTCCGCAACAGATCCGCTGCCTTGGTGATCCCGATGCGCGGCGTCACAAGAACCTCGCCCGATCGGACGTCGTCGTCGTCGCCGGCACTGTGGCGGATGAAGCCCCTGACGGCACGGCCGTTCCAGGTCAGGTCGGCACCGACCACCTTGGCGAGCCTGCCAGGGCCGCGCGTGGAACGCGCGTCGACCCCATCGATCAGACCGGCGCGGATCAACACCGCCTGCCCATCTCCCTCCGTCCCGGTGACAACGTTCAGACAGTGGTGGAGACCGTAGATGAGGTACACGTACAGCACGCCAGACGGTCCGAACATCACAGCGTTGCGGGCAGTGCGCCCACGGTAGGAGTGGCTCGCCGGATCGTCATTGGTGTACGCCTCGACCTCGGTGACGCGCACCGCCCGGCGGCCGAGTACGAGGGTTGCCCCGATGAGCAGCGGGGCAACGATGGTGGCGTCGCGGGCAAAGAAGTCATCGGCGATCGGGGTCAGTTGATCAGCTGGTTGCGCCATCTCGTCATCGCCTCACGGAACCGGCCGAGCTGCACCGCAACCGGTGCCGGCCCTGCGCCACCGGGGGTGATCCGCCTCGTGACCGACACTCCGGGAGCGACAAGCGAGGCGGCGTCGGCGCCAAGGCTGCGATGAGCAACCACCAGCTCGCGCAACGTCTGCCGGCCCTGCAACGATTCGCGCACCAGGGCACCAACGACGGCGTGTGCGTCGCGGAATGGCATCCCACGCTGCACCAGCCATTCGGCCAAGTCGGTTGCCGACGACGATTCGGCGTCGGCCGCGTCCTGCATCCTCTCGGGCACGAAGGTCGCCGTGGCGATCATCCCGGTGATCGCCCCAAGCGCCAAACGCACCTGGTCGACGGCATCGAAGAGTGGTTCCTTGTCCTCCTGGTAGTCGCGGTTGTAGCTGAGCGGGAGGCCCTTCATGGTTGCCAGGAACCCGGTGAGGTCGCCGATCAGGCGACCACCCTTGCCGCGGGCCAGTTCAGCGATGTCGGGGTTCTTCTTCTGCGGCAGCATCGACGAGCCGGTCGCGTATCCGTCGGCGAGGCGGGCGAAGCCGAACTCCTCGGTGGTCCACAGCACCCACTCCTCGCCGATGCGGGCCAGATCGAGGGCGATCAGGGTGAGCACGAACAGTGCTTCGGCGATGTGATCGCGCGAACCGACCGCATCGAGGGAGTTCTCAAATCGGCCGGCGAAGCCGAGGTCAGCCGCGGTGGCATCGGGGTCCAGCGGCAGCGATGAACCGGCCAAAGCCCCCGCGCCGAGGGGGGACACGTCGATGCGGACCAGCGCGTCGAGGATCCGGTCGACGTTGCGGCCGAGCGCCCACCCGTGGGCCAACAGATGGTGGGCCAACAGAACCGGTTGGGCGCGCTGCATATGGGTGTAGCCCGGCAGGTAGGTGGCACCCGCCGCCTCGGCGCGTTGCAGCAACACCTCTTGCAGTCCCACCACCCTGGCGGCGATCGAGCCGAGCTCTCGCTTGCACCACAACCGCACGTCGGTCGCGCTTTGATCGTTGCGGCTGCGGCCGGTGTGCAGCTTCGCCCCGGCACTGCCGGCGATCTCGGTGACCCGCCGTTCGACCGCAGTGTGGATGTCCTCATCGCTTGCGACGAACACGAACGTGCCAGAGGCGAGCTCGCCGGCAACCACGTCGAGCGCAACGAGCACACTGTCGCGCTCGATCTCGGTGATGATCGCAGCGCGCGCAAGGCCGCGCACATGGGCGCGCGAGCCGGCAATGTCGTCGGGCCACAGTCGTTGGTCGAACGACAGGCTTTCGGTGAACGCCATCAGCTCGGCGGTCGGCCCTCCTTCAAATCGGCCGTGCCAGAGCGTGTGTCCAGTGGGTTCGACTGGTGCATTCATTCGAGCCCTGCCAAGTCGCGCAGGGTGGCCGCCAACCCGATCCCGCCAGGTTTTTCGTCGGCGACACACAGCAGCGTGTCGTCGCCTGCAACCGTGCCGATGAGGCCGGGCACCCGCGAACGATCGAGCGCCGAAGCGACCACATGCGCGCAGCCCGGCGGTGTGCGCAGCACGACGAGGTTGCCACTGGAGCGCACCTCGGCGACCCACTCTCCCATCACCCGACGGAGGTGATCCTGCGGGGCCAGGCGCGCCGGTTCGAACTCGGGGATGGCATACACGGTGTCTCCACCGGGCACGCGCACCTTCACCGCGCCGATGTCATCGAGATCGCGCGACACCGTGGCCTGGGTGGCAGCCATCCCTTCTGTGGCGAGTAGGTCGAGCAGTTGCGGTTGGCTCGTGACGTGGTGGTCGGCAACGAGGCGGACGATGGCCTGCTGGCGCTGCACCTTGGTGGTCACGGGCGCACTCCGAGCAGGAACGCCAGGAGGCCGCGGGCCGTGTGCATTCGGTTGTGGCCCTGTTGGATCACGAGCGATCGTGGGCCGTCGATCACGTCGGCGCTGACCTCGAGCCCGCGGTAGGCAGGCAGGCAGTGCATGAACATCGCCCCCTCGGCGGCCTTGGCCATGATCGCCGAGTTCACCTGATACCTGGCGAACGCCTCGCGGTGAACGTCCTTGTGCTGTTCATTTCCCATCGACGTCCACGTATCGGTGTGCACCACGTCGGCATCGGTGGCAGCAGTGGCCGGGTCGGCGGACTGGGTGATCGTGCCGGTGCCGAGCGCATCGAGTCGCTCAAGCTCGCCAGCGTCGGCGTCGTATCCCACCGGGCAGCCCAGTTGTACGTGGGCACCGAGAATGATCGACACCTCGGCCAGCGACCGAGCGACGTTGTTGTAGTCGCCGAGGTAGGCAACGGTGCGGCCGGCGAGTTCACCGAACGCCTGCCGCATCGTCAGCGCATCGGCGAGGGCTTGCAACGGGTGGCTCCGGTCACTGAGCAGGTTGACGACCGGAACTGAAGCGCTGGCAGCCAGCCGTTCGACGGTCTGATGGGCGAACACCCGTGCTGCGATCAGCGAGTGATAGCCGGACATGATCCGAGCGATGTCTTCCACCGGTTCGCGCACGTCGAAGCCGACCTCGTCACCGCGGGTGTACACCGGATGCCCGCCGAGCTGGACGACGGCCATTTCCATGCTCTGACGGGTGCGGTTCGATGGCTTCTCGAAGATCAGCGCGGCACCCTGGCGGGCGAGTGGGAAGCCGAGCTGATCGAGTGGCGTCTCACTGAGCGCCAGCACCGTCTCGATTTCGACGGCCGTGAGATCGGTCAACTCGAGCATATGGCGCGGCGTCGACTCGGGGCGCTTCATGCGAGCACCTCGGCGATCAGCGCGACCGCCTCGTCGATCTCGGCTTCGGACACAGTGAGCGGTGGGGCCAGGCGCAGCGCGGTGGAAGTGACCGCGTTCGTGATCAGCCCGAGGGCGAGGAGTTCGGTATAGACCGCTTTCGCGTCAGCACCTTCACCGAGTTCGGCGGCGAGGAGCAGACCCTGGCCACGCACGCTCTCGACGGCTGGGATCGCTTCGAGCCGGCCACGCAGATACTCGCCACGTTGGGAGGCGAGCGCCGGTGCATCGATGCGACGCATCTCGGCGATGACCGCGCTCACCACGGCAGTGGCCAGCGCCGTACCGCTGTAGGTGCTGCCGTGATCGCCCGGCTGGAACGACGCGGCAATGTCGTTCGCGGCCCACACCGCGCCGACGGGGAACCCGTTGCCCATCGCCTTGGCCATGGTGACGACATCGGGGCGAATGCCCGAATGCTCGAAACCGAACCAGCGGCCTGTTCGACCGAACCCGGTCTGCACCTCGTCGACGATCAACAGCATCCCACGCTCGTCGCACAGCTCGCGCAACCCGCGCAGATAGCCGGCATCGGCGGGGACAACGCCTCCCTCGCCCTGCATGGTCTCGATGATCACCGCCGAGACCGTGGGGTCGACGGCTGCTGCACATGCACCGAGGTCGCCGTAGGCGACGTGGCGGAAACCGTCGGGCATCGGGAAGAACGGCTCGTGCTTAGCCGGCTGACCGGTCGCTGCGAGCGCCGCGAGCGTGCGACCGTGGAAGCTTCCATATGCGCTGACCACCACGTGGCGGCCGCGCCCACCGAACTTACGGGCCAGCTTCAGCGCAGTCTCGTTCGCCTCCGCACCGGAGTTACAGAAGAAGATCTGCCCCTCCACCCCGGTGGCCTCGGTGAGCAGCCTGCGCAATTCAATGGCGGCCGCTGCGGCGGCGTTGTTGGCGAACAGGTTGCTCATGTGCAGCAGAGTCGACGCCTGGCTGACGATGGCCTTGGTCACGGCCGGGTTGGAATGACCGAGTGCGGTGACGGCAAGTCCACCCAGGAAATCGAGGTAGCGCTTGCCGTTGTCGTCCCACACCTCGGTTCCCGAGCCGCGCACGAACATCACCTGCGGTGGCCCGAACACAGGCATGAACGGGCACGAGGCTCCTGCAGCTTCTGTTGAAAATGAATGTGCGCTCACAGAGCAGCCCCCTGGTGTGGTTGATTCTCGGTGTCTGTGGCTTGCCGCACCATGGTGCCGATGCCGTCATCGGTGAACAGTTCCAACAACAGCACGTGCGGGATGCGGCCGTCGAGGATGTGTGCCCGGCGCACACCATTGCGCACGGCGCGGGTGCAACTCTCGACCTTGGGGATCATGCCCCCGGCGATCACCCCGATCTCCACCAGTTCGTCGAGGGCTTCTGGTGTGATCTGGCGGATCAGACTGTCCGGGTCGTCGAGCACCCGGCGCAAACCCTCGATGTCGGTGAGGTACACGAGCTTTGCCGCGCCAAGCGCCTCGGCAATGGCCCCGGCGACCGTGTCGGCGTTGATGTTGTACGCCTGCCCCGCAGCATCGGTGCCGATGGTGGCGACCACCGGGATGAAGTCGTTGGCGATCATGCCGTGCAGGATCATCGGGACGATCGCTTCGACGTCACCGACGAAGCCGAGGCTCGGATCGAGCGGCCTGGCCCGGATCAGCCCGGCATCTTCACCCGAGACGCCAACAGCAATCGGGCCGTGGACGTTGATCGCCGACACGATCTGCGGGTTGACCTGACCGCTGAGCACCATCCGGACGATGTCGACGGTTTCGGCGTCGGTCACCCGTAGCCCATTGCGGAACTCGGCGGTCTTGCCCAGGCGCTGCATCAGATCGCTGATCTGCGGGCCGCCACCATGCACCACCACCGGATGCATGCCAACGGCGCGCATCAACACGAGGTCCTCGGCGAACAAGGCCAGCGCGTCGCCATCGCTCGCACCGGCCAAGGCGTTGCCGCCGTATTTGACGACGATCACCTGCCCGGCGAAACGCTTGATGTAAGGCAGCGCCTCGACCAGCACCGCGGCGCGCGCCTCCGGCCGTGACTCCGGGCGTGCTTCGGGACGTGTTTCGATCTGCTGGTCGCTCACGGGTACATCCCGACTTTCTGCAAGCCAGCGGTCTCGTCGAGCCCGAGCGCAATGTTGGCGGACTGCACTGCGGCCCCGCTCGCTCCCTTGCACAGATTGTCGAGGGCGCAGATCGAGATGACGGTGTCCGTGCGTTCGTCGTAGCGGGCGGTGAGGAACGACATGTTGGTGCCGAGCGCGGCTTTGGTGCTCGGTGATGTCGGCCTGACCACCACGAATGGCTCGTTGCGGTAGCGCCGGGCGAGGCAGGCCAGTAGTGACTCGGTGGTCACCGGGCGCAGCGGCTTTGAATAGCACGTGGCCAGGATGGCCCGGTTGAGCGGGGCGAGGTGCGGGGTGAACAACACCGTGCACGACCCGTCGGGGCCAAGCGACGAACCGACCACCTGCTCGATCTCGGGGGTGTGGCGGTGATCGAGCAATCCGTAGGCGCGCAGATCTTCGTCGACCGAGCAGAACAGCGAGTCGTGCTTGAGGGCGCGCCCGGCGCCGCTGATACCGGTGATGCTGTTCACCACCAGCCCGTTCGGATCGACCAGGCCGGCTGCGACGAGGGGCTCGAGCGCCAGCGCCGCAGCGGTGACGTGGCACCCAGGTGTTGCCACCAGTTGCGCACCACGAAGTGGCTCCCGGTCGAGCTCGGGCAGCCCGAAGACCGCCGCCTTCAACAGGTCGGGCTGATCGTGGTCGAAGCCGTACCAGCGGGGATACAGCGACGCGTCCTTCAGCCGGTAGGCGGCGGAGAGGTCGACGACGCACGCCACCTTGCCGACGAGCGTGGGGGCCAACGCCATGCTGGCATCGTGGGGCAGACCGAGGAACACCAGGTCCAGATCGTCGATGCGCCCGTCGTCGAAGGACTCGAACACGAGGTTCGGGTACGCCCCGCCGATGCTCGGGTAGAGCGAACTGGCCAGCGTTCCCGCCTGGGTGTCGCCGGTGGCATAGACCAGGTCGAAGCTCGGGTGCTGCGCGCACAGGCGCATCAATTCGACACCGGTGTAGCCCGATGCGCCGACGATGCCGACGCGGACGCTTCTCGTGGACGCATTCATTCGCATGATCATACATGTCACCGCATGATCATGCGAAGTTCTTGTCGTCGGCAAGCCCCGTTCAATCTTCGCGACCGTCAGCGCGCATGAATCCCACGCAGCGCCGACGAACTGACGAAGTCTTGAAGAAGTCCATCCGATTCATGCATTGCTCTCTTGAAGGTCCAACGTTATGGTCGCCACGTGGGTCGAAAGTCGGGCGAGCGAAATGAGCTGAGGACCATTCTGGCAGCCAGTGATGTGGCGATGCTGGTGTTCGCTTGGGTGCCGCTGCTGCTCACAGGCGTGGCCGTGACCGGATCACGACGAACCACCGATTCGCTGTTGATCGCCTTGACGGCAATCATCGGCGCCAGGTTCATCATGCACTACCAGGGCCTGTACCTCTCGCGGTTGTGTGCGGTGCGCTCGATCGAGATTCGCTTGATCGTCCGCTCCGCTGCCTACACCGCCGTGACCATGTTGGTGATCGAACGGTTGGTGCTCGCACGAATCGACACGGTCATCTCGATCACCGAGATAGTGCTCGGCTCCGCGCTGGTGGTCGTGGCGCTCGTCGTCGAACGCAGCGTGTTTCGCAGCGTTGTTCGCAGCACCCGGCACAGCGGCGACAACGTGCGCGACGTATTGGTCGTCGGTACCGGCTGGCACGCCGCACGACTGGTGGCGCTCATCGGCGATCATCCGGACTACGGCATGCGCGTCGTCGGAGTGGTGGGCGACCGTGAACCCGCGCGGGCCAACGGGTTGCTCGGGCTGTGGAAAGGCCCGATCGACGACACCGAACAGATCGCCGTGTCCACCGCGGTCACAGGCGTGGTCCTGAGTGCTGCGGCGTCGGAGCATCCCGAGATCAGCGCGCTGGTCAAGCGTCTGCAGCGGCGACGCATCCACGTCCAGGTCTCCAACGGGCTGGCCGGGTTCGACGTGCAGCGACTGCGCCAACTCCACCTCGCCCACGAGCCGATGATCTACCTCGAGCAGTCCCGAGCCAGCCGGCTCGACCGGTTCGCCAAGCGGGCAATCGACGTGAGCTGCGCGGTCGCCGTGCTTGTCGTGTTCTCACCCGTGCTGGTCGCTTGTGCGGCGGCGATCAAGTTCACCGATCGTGGTCCGGTGCTGTTCAAGCAGATGCGGGTCGGCCGCCACGGCCGATCGTTCGAGGTGTACAAGTTCCGCACGATGGTGGTCGATGCCGAGGATCGTCTTGCGGCCCTTGAAGCAGCCAACGAACGAACCGGCCCCCTGTTCAAGATCGACGTCGACCCCCGCGTCACGACGATCGGCCGGATCCTGCGGCTGACCAGTCTCGACGAGGTGCCGCAGTTGTTGAACGTCTTGCTGAACCAGATGAGCATCGTCGGCCCGCGGCCGGCACTGCCGAGCGAGGTCATCGAGTTCGACGCAGAGCTCCGCCGTCGTGAGGACGTCAAGCCGGGCATCACCGGCCTGTGGCAGGTCGAGGCCCGCGACAGCCCATCGTTCGACGCGTACCGGCGGCTCGACCTGTTCTACGTCGACAACTGGACCGTCGCAGGCGACATCGACATCATGATCGACACCTTCGAGCACCTCCTCGGCCGCCTCGTCCGCTCCGCACGCGGCAAGCAGGCGCACGTGACACCGATCAACAGCGCCATCAGCAGCGCCGCAGCCGGATCATCGGCTCGTCCGCACCTCGTCGACGAACCCCAGCCCACCGTCGCCTGATCAACGTGGTGCGGTAGCCACCGCTGAGCACTCCTGCGAGCACATTCCCGAACATGCGGAGTGACACGTGCCGATAAATGGCTCAACTGACCCTGTCGTGGCGCGGGGATGTCGACACGCCGCGCTCCCGTGTCCGGGTGACGCGGGCAGACTGGTGGAGTGATCGTGCCGAACGCGTCCCTGCGCGGACGCCTCCTCGTGGCAACGCCGCCGCTCGACGATCCCAACTTCGACCGGACAGTGGTGTACCTCCTCGAGCACCACGACCTCGGTGCCGTCGGCGTGGTGCTGAACCGCCCCGGCGCCCCGATCGATCTGCTACGCAGTCCCGGCGACGATGTGCCCGGCGACGACTTCCCTGGCGACGACTTCCCTGGCGACGATGATGTGGACGTCGAGGCCCGGCGGCGCTCGATCAACTCGTGGCTGGACATCGTCTCGGCTCCGAAGTCGATCTTCGTCGGTGGTCCGGTGGCGGAGGGTTCACTGATCGCAGTCGCCCGTGGACAGCGTCGCAACGATGCCGGATGGGGCCCGGTGACCGATTCGCTCGGCACCGTCGATCTGAGCTGGATGCCATCGGAGGTCGCCGAGAACATCGACGCGTTGCGCATGTTCCAGGGGTATTCGGGTTGGGCCCCCGGGCAGCTCGAAGCCGAGATCGCGGCCGGCGGTTGGATGGTGTTCGACACCGAACCGGGGGACGTGTTCACCGAGACACCGGACACGCTGTGGCGCGACGTGGTTCGCCGTCAAGGCGGCTCGTTACGCTGGATCGCCGACTCCCCCGACGACCTCTCCGCCAACTGACCAGCCCGCGCCGTCGGCTGCGCCACCACCGGCAACCGCGACCCATCCGTGACCAACACGCGCCCCAAGAGCGCACACTGGACACGAACACCCCAACCAAACACGCGCCCGCCGGATGGACGATTCCTTACGAGCGCAGGGCTCCGCCGAGTTTGACGACTGCGGCGATTGCTTTGTCGCGGACTGCGGCGATGTCAGCGTCGGTGAGCGTGCGGTCGGACGCTTGGAGGCGTAGCCGGTAGGCGAGGCTGCGGTTGCCTTCGGCGACTCCGCTTCCGCGGAATACGTCGAACAGGCGCAGGCTGGCCAGCAGACCTGCGGCCGATTGGCGGATCGCTCTGTCGACCCGCTCGGCAGCCACCGTGTCCGGAACCTGGAACGCCAAATCGATGTCCGTGCTCGGGAACCGGCTGATCGGCTTCCACTGCACGATCTTCGGCTCAGCGGCCAACAGCACCGACAGGTCAAGCTCCAGCCACGCCACCCGTTCGGAAACACCGAACGCATCGAGGACATCGGGATGGATCTCCCCGACCGATCCGACGATGTCGCGCCCGATCGACAACGTCGCCGACCGAGTGGGATGCAGACCCGTCGGCACCTTGCCCTGATCGACGCGCGCACCGAAGCCCATCGCGCTCGCCAGTTCGCGCCACACCGCCATCGCCGCTGGAGCGGTACCGCCGGCGAGCGCAACAGCCAGACCTTCGTACTCCGGCGGCAGATCACTCACCCGGTCGCCGGGCGGGTACACGTGACCGATTTCGAACAGGCGCACACCCGGCCGGCGGTGCGACTCGTTGAACGCGAGCGCCCGCAGCAGGCCCGGCCGCATCGACGGGCGCAGCACGTCTTCGTCGGCCTGCAGCGGATTGGTGACCCGGATCGCGTCGCCGGGCAACGAGGCACGGACGAGATCATCGGCGTGGAGGAAGGTGTCGGTGATCGCCTCGTCGAGACCGATGCCGAGCAGCACCTCGCGCAGTCGGCGGCGGCGGTGCTGCACACCGCTGAGGCGGCCGTGCATACTCGAGCGCGGAACCGCCGTGCCGATCGTGTCGTAGCCGTAGTGTCGTGCGACTTCTTCGACGACGTCAATCTCGGCGTGGCTATCGGTCCGCCACGAGGGCAAGACGATCGTCAGCACCGACTCATTCGCGTCACCGCCAACATCGAGGCGGGTGTAGCCGATCGGCGCGATCAGCGCCTCGATCTGCGTTGCTGTCAACGCGGTGCCGAGCAGCCGGTTGACCTCGCTGACGCGCACGTCGGCACAGCGCTGCACGGCAGGCAGCGACGGGTGGCGTTCGTCGACTGCGCCGGCGTGAACGACCAGGTCTGGACAGGTCTCGCGTAGCAACTCGACGAAGCGCGCCTGGGTCCGCTCGATGCCGAACGGGTCGACGCCTCGTTCGAAGCGGCCGGATGCCTCGGAGCGCACACCGAGGCGGTTCATCGTGCGGGTGATTGCGGTCGGTTCGAACACCGCGACCTCGAGCGCCACCACGGTGGTCGTCGGCACGATCTCGGATTCGAGCCCGCCTATGACGCCGCCGATGCCGATCGGCACATCGTCGCCGTCGCAGATCAACACGTCGTCGGCGGTCACCGTGCGGGCGACGCCATCAAGGGTGTTCATCGTCTCGCCTTCGCGGGCGCGACGGATACGGAACCCATGCGACCCAAGCGTGTCAAGGTCGTAGGCGTGGTTGGGCTGGTTGAGCTCGAGCATTACGTAGTTGCTCACGTCGACGACGTTGTTGATCGAACGCATCCCGGCTGCGGCAAGCCGACGGGCCATCCAAGGTGTCGATGCTCCGACCGATACACCCGACAGCACCAGCGTGCTGAAACGGGGGCAGCGTTCGCCATCGACCAGCACGACCGGCGCGGAGCGATGCGGACCATCCGCAACGAGCGGTAACGGGGCCGCAGCAAGGGCAACGCCGAGCTTGGCGGCCACGTCGCGGGCGGCACCGAGATGGCCCCAGCAGTCGGGGCGGTTGCGGGTGAGGTCAACGTCGAACACCGTCTCGGTCTCGATGCCGAGTGCCTCGCCGTACGGCACCCCGAGCGGCGTATCCGACGGCAGGATCAAGATGCCGGCATGGTCGTCGCCGAGGCCGAGCTCGCGCGCCGAGCACAGCATCCCTTCGGAGCTGATCCCCAGGATCGGCCGGGGCTCGATGGTTCGACCATCGGGCATCAGCGTGCCCGGAGTGGCCCACGGCAACACGTCACCGGCGGCCATGTTGAACGCGCCGCACCACACATGACGCTCCACGCCATCGCCGGCATCGACGAACACGCGGTGCACCTTGGCCGCTTCGGGGTGGCGTTCCGTGCGCAGCACGCGGGCGGTGATGACACCGTCGACGGTGGTTCCGACGGTGAGTACGTGCTCCACCTGTAGACCGAGTGCGGTCATCGTCGCGGCCAAGGAATCGACAGCACTTGGGTCGGTACCGCCACGAGCAAGAGCGGGGGCGAGCTCTTCGAGCCAGGAGAGCACCAGTTTCATGATCGTCTTCCTCGCTCAGAACTGTTCGATGAAACGGATGTCGTTGCTGTACATATCGCGGATGTCGTCGATCCCGTGGCGTTCCCTGGCCATCCGGTCGATACCGAAACCGAACGCGAATCCGCTCCACTGATCGGGGTCCAGCCCGACGGCGCGCAACACGTTGGGGTGCACCATCCCGCACCCGCCGAGCTCGATCCATGACCCATCGGGGCGCTGGATGTCGAACTCGGCCGACGGCTCGGTGAACGGGAAGTAGTTGGGGCGCAACCGGCTGGCAAACGCACCACCGAAGAACGCTTTGGTGAACGCGTCGATCGTGCCGGCGAGGTGCGCCATGGTGATGTCGCGGTCGATCACCAACCCCTCGATCTGATGAAACACCGGCATGTGCGTGGCATCGGGGGTGTCGCGGCGGAACACGCGACCGGGCATGACCATGTAGATCGGCGGCTCGATCGTTTCCATCACCCGGACTTGCACTGGCGAGGTGTGTGTACGCAACAACACCGAGCCGTCGTCGCGGTAGTCGGTGAACATCGTGTCGAAGCCGCTGCGCGCCGGGTGGCTGGCGGGCATGTTGAGCGCTTCGAAGTTGTAGAACTCGGTCTCGACCTCCGGCCCCTCGGCCACCTGGAAACCGAGACCGATGAACACGTCTTCGAGCCGTTCCCATGCCTGCGTGACGAGGTGCGAATGGCCACGCGACGGAGCGCTGAGTTCCTCGGTCAGATCGAGTCGTTCGGCGGCGAGGTCGAGTTGGCGTGCATCTGCGGCAAGCTCGCGGCGGCGCGTCTGCAGCGCCTCGGTGAGCGTGGCGACCGCCGAGTTCAGCGCCTGACCGGCGGCCTTCCTGTCGTCGACGCTTGCCAGCGTTCCAAGCGACGCCTTGAACCCGGCGAGGGCACCGCGCTTGCCGAGCAGTTCGGCATCGAGGGCATCGATGTCGGCCAGCGACGCCGTTGCACTGATCAGGGCGACGCCGCGATCGAGTGTGGTTGCTACGTCATCAAGCATGCGCGATCACAGTCAGAAATCTAGTTGGAGGCCCGCTGGCGGGCGGCTTCAAATACCAGCACGGTTGCAGCCATCGCCACGTTGAGGCTTTCGGCCCGGCCGACATGGGCGATGGTGACCCACTCGTCGACCCCGGCATCGGCGGAGAGTCCGTGCGCTTCGTTACCGACGACGATCATCGACGGTGCCGCCAGATCGACGGAGCTGTAGGCGCTGCCGGAGTGCGAACTGGTGCCGTAGCTACGTAGACCTGCCATCGCCACCACATCGGCGAGGGCGACGTCGACCACGACCGGCACCTCGAACAACGCCCCAGCCGACGACCGAACGACCTTGGGATTGAACACGTCGACCGACCCGGTGGTGAACACCACACCGTCGACACCGGCAGCCTCAGCAGAACGTAACATCGTGCCGGCATTGCCGGGATCGCTGATGCCATCACCGACGAGCAGCAACGTCGCCGCGCCCAGGTCGGCGAGCGTGCTGGTGCGGCGCCGGACGACGGCCAGCACCGGCTGCGGCGAGTCGGTACTGGCAACGCGTTGCATGACGTTCGGGCCCAGCTCGAACACCGGAGCGTCCGGCGGCTGGTACGACCAGTTGCCATCGGCGACGAACACCGCTTCGATCTCCCACCCAGCCGCCACCGCGTGGGCAACGAGTGCCGGACCCTCGACGACGAACGCACCTTCTTCCAGACGCGCACTGCGGCGCCCCAGGAGGCGCCGCAGTCGTTGAACCTTGGGGTTCGAAAAGGTGAGCTGTTCGCTCAGAGCGCCGCCTTGGCGGACGCCACCAGTTGACCGAAGGCGTCGATGTCGTGCACGGCAAGGTCGGCGAGGATCTTGCGGTCGACTTCGATTCCGGCGGCATTGAGGCCGGCGATGAACCGGCTGTAGCTCATGTCATGGATGCGGCATCCGGCGTTGATCCGCTGGATCCACAGGCGGCGGAACTCGCCCTTCTTGGCGCGCCGGTCGCGGAACGCGTACTGGCCGCTCTTCATCACCTGCTCGTTGGCGGCGCGGACTGACCGGCTCTTGTTGCCGTAGTACCCCTTGGCCCGCTCCAACACCTGGCGGCGGCTCTTCTTGGCGTTGACCGCCCTCTTCACTCGTGCCATCTCTGTCTCCTCGTCAGTTCTTCAGTTCGTAGGTCAGTTGTTGAATACGCGGTTCGATCAGCGCTCGGCGAGCAGGCGCTTGATCTTCTTGGCGTCGCCGGGGTGCACTGCGACCATGCCGTCGAGGCGGCGGGTGCGGGTGGACGGCTTCTTTTCGAACAGGTGCTGACGGTTCTGCTGCAGGCGGCGCAGCTTGCCGGTACCGGTCTTGCTGAACCGCTTCGCAGCGGTCTTGCTGGTCTTCATCTTGGGCATGGTGTGTCCCTTGTCGGGCGATCGACGATCGCTTGGTGGATGCGACCCGAAGGTCGCGAGTTGTGCTGCTGCGAGAACCGCTGGCGCGCGCTGATCGCTGTTGCCTGGTGTGACCGGCCGGGTGCGACCGGACTGGTGTCAGACGGTGTCGGGTGCTGGAACCGGTTCCGGCGTTGCCGCTACCGGTACCGCCTCGACGTCCTGCAGTGCTGCGACCGATTCCGGGGCGGGATCTGACGCTGCTTCAGGCTGTGGAGCCGGTGCCGCCGCTACGGCGTCACTGATTGGTTCGGACTTCGCATCCTTTTTGCTATCTGGCTTGGTGTCTGCCTTCTTGGGTACCGCCTTCTTGTCCGGTGCGATCACCATCGTCATGTTCCGCCCCTCGAGCCGGGCATACGCCTCGACCTTGGCAAGCGGACCGAGCTGTTCGATGACGGCATCGAGAATCTTCGAGCCAAGTTCGGGGTGAGCCATCTCGCGGCCCCGGAACTGCAAGGTGACCTTCACCTTGTGGCCGTCGGTCAAGAAGTCGTGCATGTGGCGGACCTTGGTATCGAAGTCGCCCTTGCCGATCTTGGGACGGAACTTCACTTCCTTGATCGACACCTGCATCGTCTTCTTGCGAGATTCCTTGGCCTTTTGACTTTCCTCGTAACGGAACTTGCCGTAGTCCATGATCCGGCACACGGGTGGGTTGGCCATCGGGGCGACCTCGACGAGATCGAGATCGAGTTGACGAGCCAGGGTGAGCGCTTCGGGAAGCGCCTTGATCCCGAGTTGATCGCCGTTTGCGCCGATGAGGCGGACCTCACGGGCACGAATGCGATCGTTGTACCGGTGTTCTGGTTGCTGCGGCGGTGCTATGGCTGATCAGTCCTGTGCAATGGGTTGTCCTCCCAGTCGGGTCTACGGTGGTGCGAAACGAAGTCGTAGACACGACGAGAACGACCCACGGGACCGAAATCCCACGGAGCATGCCGTCATGGTGCAGACCCGGCGCACATGATTCCACATCGAAATGCGGGGTGGCCGGGTGGGGGACTCGCCCCACTTCGCGTCAGTTGTCGGCCGGTAGGGTACCAAAGGTGAGCGACGACCACACGCAAGCAGCCATGTCCGCAGACGAACAGGACGACGACCGACCTGACCAGCGACCTGACCAGCGACCAGACAATGCCACGACGAGGAACTCGGGAACCGGCTCGACGACGCCCAGCACGCCATCGAAGGCGCCCGCCGACGCCTGCTCGATGCTCCGGCCGAGGTCGTCATCACCAACCACGTGATGGGCCTGTACGAGCTGGCCGCCATCCATCTCGGGGCCCCCTCCCCCGATCTCGGCCAGGCTGCGTTGTCAATTGATGCATTGGCGTGCGTGGTGGAAGGGCTCGGCGACCGACTCGGTCCAGAAGCGGCCACGATGCGTGACGCCCTGGCCAACATCCGCCTCGCGTTCGTGCAGATCAAAAGCTCACGCGCCTGAGGCGTTGGGGCGCCGAGCAAAGCGCCCGCTCCGAGCCTGCACCACCCGCTCGTTGCGCACCTCAACGCCCTCAGCGCGTAGCCGTTCGGCCTGCTCTCGTTCGTGGCCGGGAACCAACCGCCCGGCACAGTTGACCACACGCCACCACGGCAGATCGGGGTCGTCGTTCGTTGACAGGATCCGGCCGACCAAACGGGAGAGCTTCGGATACCCGGCGTCGGCGGCGATGTCTCCGTAGGACGCCGCGTCACCGGCGCGTAGCGAACGGATCACCTGCACGATCCGCTCGTCGCGCTCGTTCACGCCGACTGGATCGCCGTGGCCTCGTAGCAGCCGAGCTTGGCCAGCAAGTCGAATGACACGGCCGTATCCACCTCGATCGAGCGCGACCCGTCGGCGATGGCAATGCAGTGGAACCGGTACACGGTGCCGTCAGCGGCCGTGATCTCTCCGAGGCCGACCGGCCCATCGAAGGCCGAAACCACACCGCGAAGGGCCCGGGCGTTCACGACCTGATCTCGATGTTCACGGGATGATCTTGGAAATCGGTAGCTCGAGGATGCCCGACGCCCCGGCATCCTTCAGCGCCGGAATGAGCGTGTTGATCTGATTCTTGGCGACGACGGTTTCGATGGCGAACCCTCCCCCGCCGGCGAGCTCGCTCACCGTCGGCGCCTTCAGCGACGGCACCAGCGCGAGTACCGCATCGAACTGTTCGGCACTGACGTTCAGCTTGACCAGCACCTTCCCGCGAGCGTCGAGGGTGCCGTTGAGCAACGTCATCAGTTGGTTCATCGCGTGGCGCTTGGCCGGATCGGCACAGGCGGTCCGGTTGGCGATCACCTCGGTGTAGCTGATCAGGATCGTGTCAATGATCCGCAGACCAGCGGCTCGCAGCGCCCGACCTGTTTCGGTGATGTCGACGATGCAGTCGGCAATGTCGGGGATCTTCGCTTCGCTGGCACCGTAGGACAGCCGGATGTCGGCCTCGATACCACGCTCGGCGAAGAACCGCCGGGTCAGTTCGGGATACTCGGTGCTCACCCGCAGACCGTGCGGCAGGTCCTCCACGCGCTGCACCGGCGAATCGCCAGCGACTGCCACCACCACCTGAATCGGCAGCGACGTGGCCTTGGAATAACGCAGCTCGCCGAGGCTTTCGACATCGCTGGCCGTCTCTTCCACCCAGTCACGCCCCGTGATCCCGATGTCGAACAGGCCTTCGGCGACGTAGGTGGCGATCTCCTGCGGACGCAGGATGCGCACCTCGGCGATGCGCGGATCGTCGATGGTGGCCTTGTAGTCGATCACCGACGAGCGGACCACCGGCAGGTCGGCGGCCTCGAACAACTCCAGCGTCGCCCGCTCCAGCGAACCTTTGGGGAGCACGAGTCGCAACACGAAGCCGCACGCTATCTGCGACCAGCCCTGGCGTCTCGCAAGTTTCCGGTCAGTGGCTTGTTGGCTCGGAGTTGAGCAGCCGCAACGCGTGCGGCAGTACGTCGATGATCGCGCCGAGTTGTTCGACGCAGCCCTTCGGCGAGCCGGGCGTGTTGCACACGATCGCCTGGCCAACGATGCCGACCACACCGCGCGACAACCGTCCGAGCGGGCTGATCAGCCGCATCGCCTCGGCCAACCCGGGTGCCTCGCGCTCGATCACCTGACGGGTGCCCTCCGGTGTTTGATCGCGGGGCGCGAACCCCGTTCCCCCGGTCGACACGATCACACCGGCGAAATCGGCGCACATCTCGGTGAGCGCCTGTGCGACGGCATCGCTGCCGTCAGCGGTGACCCGATGCTCGACGACATCGAAACCGGACTCATTGAGCTGCGCCACCAGGGCGCGACCGCTGGCATCGTCGCGGGTGCCGTGGACCACCCCATCGCTGACGGTCAACACCTTGGCCTGCTGGACGGCCTGCTCGACGCGTTCGCTCATGACCGTCGACGGTAGCGAATCAACACCATGCCGTCGGTGTCGTCGTGGTGCGGCAACACCCGCCAGCCATGACCGAACCGCTCCCAGGTGCCGTCCGGAACCCGGCCGTCGACCTCAAAGTCATCGGGTGCCGGGTGATCGATCGATTCGGCTGCGGTCAGCGTGCACACGCTGTACGCAAGGATTCCGCCCGCCCGAACAAGCAACGCCGCCTCGGTCAGCAACTCGCGCTGCAGGGCGACCAGTTCGTCGATGTCGGCGGCGGTGATCCGCCAGCGAGAATCGGGGCGGCGGCGCAGCGCACCGAGGCCCGAGCACGGAGCATCGAGCAGCACCCGATCGAACGCGCCCAGCGGGAACGGTGCTCGGCGACCATCGGCTACCACAGTCGACACCGAAGAGCCGAGCCGCCGCACGTTCGATTCGATCAGACCGGCCCGGCTGGCAGCAACGTCGGCAGCCACGACGAACGCACCATCCGTACCGCCGCGCGCCGCCATCGCCGTGGCCTTCCCGCCTGGCGCGGCGCACAGGTCGAGTACCCGTTCGCCCGGCAGCGCGCCGACCGCCGCGGCCACCCATTGCGAGGCACGATCCTGCACGTACCCGTCGCCGCGCGTCGTCACCGGCGGCGGCTCGTTCATCCGCTCCATTGCCGGTACGGCTTCGTCGCCGAGCTCGGCCACCAGGCGCTCGAACATCCACTGCGGATAGCTCAACGTGGTGGCCTGATCAGCCCACACCATCGGCGTGCGGGCCACGTTACGCAGGATCGCGTTGACGAAACCACGAACCCGTTTCGGGGCCAATGCCACCGTCTCGCCGACGGCCGCGTGGGGACGGACCCCGGCAAACTGCAACTGATACGCACCCATCCGCAACAGCGTCCGCACGGCCGGTTCGGGTTCAGTGAGGATGAACCGGTCGATCACCGCATCGCAGGCCCTACGCATCCGCGTGGTGCCGTAGACCAACTCGGTGACGAACCCACGATCACGCGTTTCGAGCTTCGATGAAGCAAGCACCGCCGGAACCACCAGGTTCGCATATGCCCCCTCGTGATCGATGCGTTGCAAACACTGCAGGGCGAGCTGACGAGCCGAAGACACCCCCACAGTGTGCCGAACCCAATCCCACTTCGACCTCGGCTCAGATACCGGCCAGGCGATCTCACCCGACCGAAACACGAAGCGATCAGGCGGCGGCTTCGAGGGCTGGTTTGACGTCGCTGCAGAACACGTCCATCGTGTCCTTGGCTTCGGCGAGGGTCATGTCGCCGACGGGGATCTGCAACACGATGTAGTCGGTCAGACCCGCGGCGAGCAGCCCTCCGAAGCGGTCGGTGATCTGCGAGGCGGTACCCGCACCCGCGTTGATTGCCGCCTCGATGTTGGCGGTGATCCGCCGCAATGGCCCGAGCGCGGCGTCGCACTCGTCCTCGGGCAGCACGTCGTGATCATGGCGATGCACGTTGTGCGCACGGCGGAGCAGACCGGTCAGACCGCGGCGGGCGATCTCGAGTGCGTGGGACTCGTTCGGCGAGATCGCCAACACCATCGTGATCCCCACCCGCGGCACCGAGTTCGGCCCATCAACCCGATGCGTGTCGCCCCTGTGGGCATGCCACGTCTCGACGTACAGATCGTGGGTCGCCTGATCGATCGGGCCCGGCCACATCAGGCTCATCCCATGCCGACCGGCCATCACCGGGCTCCCCGGCTACCAGAACGGGATCGTCTCCTGCACCGGCTTGGTCGACATCGGGATCGTCGGGAAGTCGTAGAACTTGGAGTTCTCGCTACTGACCTGTCCTGTCGCGAATGCATCGCACATGATCCCCAGGGTGTCGACGAAACGGGCGGTGGACTCGGGCCAGTTGCTGCCGAACCAGTAGTGCTCGATCGGCGCCACTCCCCTGCCGACACCGAAGTCGAGCCGACCATTGGTGAGGTTGTCGATGACGCACATGTCCTCGATGATCCGCACCGGATGGTGCAACGGCAACAGCTTCACCATCGGGCCAAGGCGGATGTTCTTGGTCACCTGCGACGCCGCGCCAATGAACACCTCCTGGTTCGGTGCCATGCACAGATCCGACCCGTGGTGCTCGGCGAGGTGGAACCCGGCGAACCCGGCCTCATCGGCCATCTTGATGAAGTCGAGCCGGTCCTTCAGCAACTGCGGCGTCGGTGTCCCCGGAATGTCTTCGATGTGATCGAAGATGCCAAACGTCGGCGTGCCCATGTACGTCTCCCTGTCTGCCCCGCGCGCGGATTCCCCGGGCGGAATCGTGGCACAGATGTACAGTCGCCGGCGATGTCCCAGCGCATGACCAACCCGGCTCAGCCTCGATGAGTGCCGCCGAAATCCCCTGGCGACGCGGTTTCGACCATGGCACCGATACCACGGTGATCGATGGTCATCCCGACGTGTGGGACGAACTCCGGGAGGGGTCGCGGGCGTTTCGCAGCGATGCCATGCCGTGGACACTGTGGTACCTCACCCGTTTTGAGGATGTGCAGGCCGGCTTCCAGCTCCACAACCTGTTCTCCAGCGCCCAGGTCAACTACAACGTCGACGACACCCACCAGTGGATCCCGGCCCAGGTCGACCCGCCGAACCACACCAAGTACCGGGTGCTACTCAACCCGCTCTTCAGCGCCCGCGCGGTTGCCGAGATGGAACCCGACGTGCGCAGCCTGGCCCGGACCCTGGCCATCGAACTGGCTGAATCGAACGGTGGCGACTTCATCGACCGGTTCGCCCACCGGCTGCCGTCGAGCGTGTTCATGGCGTTGCTCGGCCTGCCGGTAGAACAGGCCGACACGTTCCTCGGCTGGGCCAAGGCGCTGCTGCACACCTCGAACGCGCAGGATCCGACCGGCACAATCCGCAAGGACGCATCGCGCACGATCTACCGCTACCTCGGCGATCAGATCGTCAGCCGTCGCAGCCAACCGACCGACGACGTGATCAGCCGATTACTCGCCGGTGAGGTCGACGGTCGCCCGGTCACCGACGCCGAAGTGCGCGAGATGTGCTTCCTGTTGTACGTCGCGGGGATGGACACCACAGCGGGGACGCTCGGCTACACATTCCGGCATCTGGCCACCCATCCCGAGCATCGCCGACTGCTCATCGACGAGCCGGGCCGAATCGATGCGTTCGTCGATGAGTGCCTTCGCTACTACTCGACAGTGGCGACGTCGCGGGTGGTGCGCGACGACGTTGAGTTCGCCGAATGCCCGATGCGCAGCGGCGACCGGATCGTGCTTTCGACCACCGGCGCAAACCGTGATCCGCGCCAGTTCGCCGACGCCGATCAGTTCGTGCCCGACCGCCAACCCAACCGGCACATCGCCTTCGGCGCCGGGATCCATCGCTGCGTCGGAGCGCCGCTGGCGCGAATGGAGTTGCGCGTCGCCGTCGACGAATGGCTGCGCGTCATTCCCGATTTTGCCATCGCCGACGATGCAGTCATTACCCAACACGTCGGCGGAGCAGCCGGCCTCGATCAACTCGCCCTCGTCTGGTGACCGGCATGGTGACGGGCCGCAGCGAAGAACATGGCATCGTTGGACTCCTATGACACGCCGGCTATGACGCGCAGCATTCACGACGACACCTTCTGGGATCATGCTCCCGCCGAGTACCTGCGCACACTCGTCGAGCAGGGTCGTAGCAACGGGCTGCCGACATCGATCTTTGCCCTCGGCGACCCGCACCGCTTGGAGACACCCGGCGTGGTGGTGATCAAGGCCGATGGCGAGCACACGTTCCCGCGCCACTGTCACGACTGCGAGCGCTTCGAGGTGGTGCTCGCCGGTTCGTTCACCGATGCCACCGGCCACGAGTACCGGCTCGGCGACATCATGATTGCCCACCACATGGAGATGTACGGCCCGCACCTCGCAACGAGTGAGGGATACATCGTGCTCGAGTTGTTCGGCTCGATGCTCGGCACCTACGAACTATTTTGGGACACCCGTCGCGGCCCACGCAAGACCAACAAGATCGACGAAGACGCGGCGCTACGCTCAGTCGATGGGTCGCCACCTCCGGAGCTTCCCATCACGGGCACGGCACCGGCGCAGTCAGGCAAGGTCGAGCGGGGCGTCAGCCTGTTGTCGATCCACGACGACAGCTTCTGGAACCACGTGCCGGCCGCCTACCTCCAACCGCTGGTCGACGGCTGCGAGGTTATTGAGGGCATGGCCTACCGGATGTTCGTGCTCGGCGATCCATACGACCCCGAAGCACCGACCGCAGTGCTCTTTCGGGCGCCGCCGGGGTATGTGCTGCCCCGCCACTCCCATGATTGCCACCGTTTCGAGGTCCTGATCGAAGGCTCGCTGACCGACGAACACGGCACCGTTGCCGGACCGGGTTCGGTGATGACCGCCGAGCCGATCCAGATGTACGGGCCGAGCGTTGCCGGTGCCGAGGGCTACATCACCGTCGAGATCTTCAGCCGTCTCGCCGGTGCCTACGAGATCATCTGGGACACCGGTCGCGGTCCGTGGCTGCAGCGCATCGTCGAACGGGTCGACAGCCCGGTCGACCGATGACCGGGCTCGCTGGACAGGCCGGGCTCGTCACCGGTGCCGGATCGGGGATCGGCCGCGCGACCGCGGTGCGCCTCGCCGCCGATGGCGCCAGCGTGGTCGTCGCCGACGTCGACTCCGCTGCGGCCGACGAGACGGCGCGACGAGTCGTGGATGCGGGCGGCACTGCGGTGCCATGCGCATGCGACATCTCCGACGAGGCACAGGTGAACGAGATGGTGGCGCTGACCATGGGCCAGTTCGGACGGCTCGACTTCGCCCACAACAACGCCGGCATCATGGGTTCGCAACGCCGGCTGGCCGACTACCCGGTCGCCGAATTCGACCGCATCATGCTGGTGAACACGCGGGGGACGTTCCTGTGCATGCAGGCCGAGTTGCGGGTGATGCTGGAACAGGGCCACGGGGTGATCGTGAACACTGCGTCGGAGGCCGCGCTGAAGGGTTCGGCCGCGGATGCCGCCTACACCGCGAGTAAGCACGCGGTGGCTGGAATGACCAAGACCGCAGCACTCGAGTACGCCAAGCGCAACATCCGCATCAACGCCGTGTGCCCCGGTGTGATCCTCACCGCGATGATGGAAGAGGTCGCCACCACGAATCCGGCCGGCTACGAAGCGGCCAAACAGCTGATGCCGATCGGGCGCTACGGCCTCGCCGAAGAAGTTGCCGAGGCCGTGCTCTGGCTGTGCTCGGATGCGTCGTCATTGATGACCGGCCACCTCCTCGCCGTCGACGGCGGCTGGTCAGCACGTTGACCGATCCGCTCGTTCATCCCCGCCGCGGCGGCTTCGGGGGTGCGGTCGTCGGCGGCGCACACGACGGCGACCCGCACCAATTGACTTCTGCTGCGCCGGCCTTCGGGCTGACCCGCGAGTCGACCTACCTGTACGGCACCTTGCGCGACGCCGACGAGAACCTGTACACGGTGATGCGCCGACGAAGTCAATCGGGGGCGTGGCCGACCCGACTGTGGACCCGGTCGTCGCTCGGCGCCAACGGGCTTGACCGCCACGACCTTTCGTTTCGCTCCGCCTGCACAACGAGCGTGGCAGTTGTCGCCGATCGCGATTCGACCCGCTTTGAAGCCGATGCCCACGGCGGCGACCAGCCGATGGAGTGCATGCTTGGGCCGGAGCGGGTCGACTGGAGCGAGGGCGCGATCTTGCACGTCGCAGGCAACGACGTCAGTCCAGGGCTGCAGTGGTACCTGCCCGATCCCGACGGCTCGATGCTGTACGTATCACGGTTGTTCATCGTTGACGGCCATTTCGACAACGTCGCGGTACGCGGTGTCGTTGGCATCGACGATGTGTTCCTCGATACTGGCCGGCGCAATTACGTCGACGACCCGATCACCGCGCATCATCGCTCGCAGGCTTGGTGCACTTGGGCGACGCTTTATGACGACGGTAGTGCGGAATCGGGACACGTCGCGTTCGGGCCTGATCGCTTCGGCTTCGGTATCCGCTCGGCATCCAACGGAGCCGTCGACATCGCCACAAACGTAAGCGGCACGGTGACGATGAACGCCGGACTGCCCGAGCACGCCTCGTTCCGCATCGACGACCAAGAATGGGAGTTCGTGGTCGACCAGCACGGACGATGCGCACCGACCGGAGGCCCGGTACTGCAGGCCGAGGGGTGGTTGCGTCGGAGCGGGGAAACACGTCGGCCGACAGTGTGGAGCGCCTCGCTCGAAGTGCCTGCCTGATCGGTGCTGCCTGACCGGTGGCGGGTTCATTCCTCGATGAGGGCGTCGAGGGATCGGATCGCGTCGATCATCTCGTCGACCATGTCGAGCACCACCTGTGCCGACGGGCGGACGCGGTCGATCGAGCCGATCACCTGACCGACGAAGTAGGTGGCCAGTTCCTGAGCCCCGGACCCAGCATGGTGTGATGCCCGATTGATCCGGCTCAGCGCCTCACCGACGAGCATCGGTTGCAACGGCATCGGCAGTGGCCCCGGCCCGTCGGCGCGATCCCACTCGTCGGTCCACTTGGTGCGCAGCATCCGCGCCGGCTTGCCGGTGATCGACTTCGACCGCACCGTGTCGCTCGAGGTCGCGTCGAGGAACTTCTGCTTGACGGCCGGATTGGTCTCGGCCTCCGCTGTGGTCAGCCACACCGAACCCGTCCAGACACCGGCTGCGCCAAGCGCGAGCGCGGCGGCGAAATGCCGTCCGTTGGCAATCCCGCCGGCGGCCAGCACGGGCAGCGGTGCAACCGCATCGACCACCTCGGGCACGAGCACCATCGTCGACACCTGCCCGGTATGCCCACCTGCTTCGGTGCCCTGGGCGACGATGATATCGGCTCCTGCCGCAGCGTGGCGGCGGGCGTGTTCGGTGGTACCGGCCAGAGCCGCGACCAACACACCGCGCGACCGGGCTTGCTCGATCAACTCCGGCGGCGGCGGACCAAGCGCCGACGCGATCAGCCGGATCGGGTGGTTGAAGGTGACTTCGAGCAGCGGCTCGTAGCCCTTCGGCGACACGTTCATGCCCATCCCCTGCCCCCGTTCGCCTTCCGGAAGCTCGGGCACCAGGTAGCGGGCGAGGATGTCGTCGACGAAAGCCTGCTGTGCGGCTGGGAGCAACTGGCGCAACGATCCCCGGTCAAGGCCGCCCTCGTCGGCACCGATGTACTTCTGCGGCAGCAGCAGATCCACGCCGTACGGCTTGCCGCGCACCTCGGCATCGATCCAGGCGAGATCGATCTCGAGCTGCGCGGGCGAGTGGGCAACCGCGCCGAGCACCCCGAATCCTCCGGCTTTGGTGACCGCGGCGACGACATCACGGCAGTGACTGAAGGCAAGGACCGGGAACTCGATGCCCAGTTGGTCGGTGATCTTGGTTCGCATCGCAGTACCTCGTTCGTTGAGCACTCGTTCTGGTCACGCGATTCCGGCGCTGAGCCCGTTTCACGTGACCAGAACGAACGTAGCGGTCAGGGCCCGACGACGGGTTGGTCGACGGTGTCGATCATTCGCCGGACAAGGTCGTAAGGACGGGTACGGTCTGCGTAGCGGGTGTGCAGGCTGATCCGGGTGGTGGCCGCCGAGGCGAGGTAGTACCGCTCGTACAACGCCGCTCGAGCACCGAAACCGCTTCCGACGAAGTCCCACGCCAATCGGAACAACGCGGCGCGTTCGTTGGCATCAACGCCGTCTGCGCCGTGCAGGTACTGCTCGGCGAGAGCACCAACGCGTGGATCATCGAGCATCCCCCGGCTCGGCGCTGCGAGCAGGTTGTGGCTGCCGATGCGAAGGATGATTTCGTTGACGCGCGGGAACCAATCGGCGAGTAACGCACGCATCGGATGCAGCGGGCGACCCTCGGGGAACCATCCCCCGCCAGGGCGTTCGTGCGACCGTTCGATCGACAGTTCGAGTGCGCTCCGGGCGACTTCGATGTAGCAGTAGATCTCGCCGAGCGCCTCCATCGTGGTCGGAGATTGATCGTTGAGAGTCTCGGCCAACTTCGATGCCAGGCCGTACGCGAACTCCAGTTTCGTGATCGCCCGGGTGGTGGTTTGCTGCATGACGTTCGGGAACCATGCATTGCTCATCACCACGTTGTGGATGTCGAGATTGGCATCGATGAACACCCGGTCGCGAGGCACCTCGACCTGGTCGAAGATGACGAAGGCATCCTGCTCGTCGAAGCGTGACGACAGCGGACGATCGAACGGATCGCCCCCGAAGACCGTGGTGCTGTCCCGGCACAGGAACACCAAGCCGGGCGTGTCCATCGGAATCGAGAACGACAGTGCGTAACGCGGGTTGGCGCCCGGCTTGAACGGAGCTCCGGGATACACCGCGATCTCGTCGGCGAACGGAGCGAGCGTCGCCAGGATCTTGGCCCCGTTGACGATGATGCCATGGCCGGTATCGGCGGTCTTGTGCAGCGGCACCGGGTTGTCGACGAAGTTGTCGTTCACTTTGTCGACGTTCGGATGGACGATGGTGTGGGTCAGCGAGATGTCGTTGCGGGCGATGTGACGCTGGAACGCAACGAGGTTGGCGTAGCCCTGCTCGTTCGGCCCGCTGCTGCCCGGCCCCTCGCTGCCCGACCAGAGCCGACCCTCGCCAGCGAAGCCTGCGAACGTGACGTTCATGTAGTCGGGTGTGCGACCCATCAGCCCGACCGTGGCTTCACTGATCCGCGACAGACCCGGCTGGCGGCGCAGCAGGTCGTCCTTGCACTGCGGGATGATGTGGCTGACGTTGATCGATTCGCCGGTTTCGGGATCCGGCATCAAGCAGTCGTCGGGGAACTCGAGTTGGCGGTCGAACACCGCAGCGATCGATCGTGCCGGCCCGGCAAACGCCGGGTGCTCGGTCACGTCGTCGACCCGCTCAGGCCCGAGCCACACCTCGCGCCCGCGGGTCTGCAACCCCTCCAAAAACTCCTTGCCGGAACGTGCCCCCATGTTGCGATCTCCTCGAAATCTTGACTCCCGAAGCTAGTTGGCGAGACGCGTACGTTGCGCGCTCAGCCGCCCTCGTGGTTCGCGATCCAGGTGGTGATGACGGCCAGCACTTCGGCGTTGTTGTGTTCGAACATCGAGCCGTGACTGTTGCCGCGCACCCCATGTTCGACGAGATCGATGTGTACCGCATCGCAACCGGCTTGGCCGAGGAACTCGGCGAGGTAGGCGTCCGTCAAACGGAACACTGACGCCTCCCCGGACACGACGGCAATGGGTACCGTCGCCAGGTTGGCCAGGCGTCGTGCCGGTTCGGTCTGCATCACGCGCGATGGCGCACCGGGGGCCACTGGAGGATCCTCCACGAGGGCGATCTCGGTCGGCGACGACGCTGGCGGGTCGAACGAAACTGGGACTGCCGCGACACCCCACTGCAGGGTGTCGGGTCCGAACATCTGCGAAAATGGTGGACCAATTGGTTCGAGCGCGACGAGGCCCTTGACCAGATCGGGGCGAGCATCGGCGACCAGGAAGCCCGACGGCCCGCCGAGCGAGTTGCACAACACGAACGCCGGCCCGGTGCGCTCGAATAGTTCGACCAACCGCCGCTGCTCGAGGCTCTGCCGATCGAAGGCGTCGGCGGCCATCGGCCCGCCAGACGCCAGGAACTGGTGCCACGCAGGGTCGGCCGGATCGTTGCGATCACCGGGCCATTGCGTGTGCAGCGAGGCGAACGGCAGCGCAGCTGGACCCTCGGTGGGCGGACGGAAGATCATCGTGAGCACCTCGACCGGCAGAGCCGGAGCGATCGGGCCGAGGACCGCCGGATCGTACGGGGAACGGCCATGGCCGGGGCGGTCGACCACGTACACCACCCATCCCTGCTCGACCAGCAGCGTCGCCCATCCCGGCCGACCATCGGGCGTCGTGAGGTAGTCGAGGCCTTGCCCGCCGCCTCCGTGGATCAACACGATCGGGTATGGGTGCAGCACCTCGACCGCCGCCTCCCAGTACACGTACATCGGGCCGCGGGCTGCGCCGGTCGCCGGATCCGGGTCGGCGCCGACCCAGAAGTGACCGCGCCGGGACGTGACCGGTGCGGACTGAACCGGGGCGGATGCAGGCAGGAGTTCGGAGTTGGTAGACATCGGTGATCGACCTCGTGTTCGGCGGTGGACGGCAGGCGGCGATGGAGCAGCGGATGGTTTAGATCTCGACTGCCGCGGCGCTCAGTCGGCGCAGTTGGTGCGTCGGCCAGCGGGTGGTGTCGAAAGCTGGTTCGGGGTGATCGCCAAGAATGGTGACGCGGTGGATGACGCGCTCACCGTTGTAGTCGTTGACCACGTAGTGCTGCGTCGCGCGATTGTCCCAGATACCGATGTCGCCCTCGCTCCAGCGGTGCCGACAGCTGAACTGCGGTTGCTCAGAAAAGGCATACAGATACTGCAAAATCGCCGCACTCTCACCGCTGCTGAGCTGCGGGATGCGCGTGGTGAACTGACGGTTCACGTACAGCGATGCACGGCCCGTGACCGGGTGGGCACGCACGACCGGGTGCTCGGCTTTGTTCTCGGGATGCCCGAACACCGCGGCGTTGTGGATCGCAGTGAGCCCGGACAACATCTCCCGCATCGGAGCCGACAGTGCTTCGTAAACGAGCTGTTGATTGCTCCACATCGTGTCGCCACCGTGCTCGGGGAGCAGTTCCATGTGCAGCACCGAACAGAGCGGCGGCGAAGCGATCCAGGTGACGTCGGTGTGCCACACATCGGCGATCCCGCCCTGCGAGCTCTTCAACACGACGATCTCCGGGTGCTCCGCGTCGAGCTTGGGTATGAACGGATGAATCTCCATTTCGCCAAAGCGCGACGCAAACCCACGGTGCTGGTCGGGGGTGAGGTGTTGCGCGGGGAAGAACAGCACCATGCGCTCGGCGAGTAGTCGCTGAAGGTGAGCGAACATCTCGTCGTCGATGTCGGCCAGCGACATGCCGCGCACCTCGGCACCGAGCGCTCCAGCACTCGGAGTGATCGTCAGCCCATCGGGCATCGTCGCTTCCACATCCCTCAGCGTCGTCATCGTCGACACACTATTGCAGCGCCAACCCAGGGGATCTGCTGTGGCCCACGAACTGGCGCTGCTCCATCCGGCAAGGATTGACATGAGCGGCATGGATCGTCCGTTCGTGGGCCACACTGGGCACCCATGGCAACGCTGGTCGACCTCCTCCCACCGCCGGGTTCCGATCCGTCGCTGGTGCTCGACGCGTTCGCCCAGTGGGCAATCGACAGCGGGCGTGCGCTGTACCCACACCAGGAAGAGGGTGCGCTCGCGCTCGCTGCCGGCGAGCATGTGGTGCTGGCCACGCCGACCGGGTCGGGTAAGAGCCTCGTCGCCATGGCCGGCGTCGTGCTGGCCCTGAACGAGGGGCGGCGGGCTGTATGGACGGCACCGATCAAGGCCTTGGTCGCAGAGAAGTTCTTCGACCTCGTCGATCTGCTCGGCGCCCACCAGGTCGGTTTGGCAACCGGCGACGCAGCGATCAACGTCGATGCCCCGGTGCTGGTGTGCACGGCCGAGGTGCTGGCCAACCATGCGTTGGCGACCGGCCCCGCCAGCGATTACGGCTTTGCCTGCCTCGACGAGTTCCACTACTACGGCGACCATGACCGGGGATGGGCGTGGCAGGTGCCGCTGCTGGAGCTGCACAACTGCCAGATGCTGTTGGCCTCGGCCACTCTCGGCGACATGACCACGATCACGACTGATCTCGCACAACGCTCAGGCCGCGGTGTCACCGAGGTGACGTCGGTCGATCGACCGACACCGCTGTATCACCAGTGGCGGATGACCTCGGTATCCGACAGCGTCCTCGACGCTGTTCGCGAAGGACTCAGCCCCGTGTACGTCGTGCACGCCAACCAGGCCTCGGCGATCGAACGGGCGCAGGGCTTGGTCAACCTGTCGGTGACCACCCGCGCCCAGCGCGACGCGATCACCGCGGCGATGGCCGGCGTGAAGATGGCCCGCGGGTTCGGCGACACGCTCAACCGGCTGCTGCACCACGGTGTCGGCGTGCATCACGCTGGCATGCTCCCCCGCTACCGACGCCTCGTCGAACGCCTCGCCGGCGAGGGCCTGCTGCCGGTGATCTGCGGCACCGACACGCTCGGCGTGGGAGTGAACATCCCCATTCGCACGGTGTTGATGACCGCGCTCACGAAGTTCGACGGCAACCGGGTGAGGTTGTTCAGCGTGCGCGAGTTCCACCAGCTTGCCGGGCGAGCGGGGCGGCCCGGCTTCGACCCGGACGGGCATGTGTGGGCGCAGGCGCCCGATCATGTGATCGACAACGCCCGTGCGCTCAGCCGCGCCGGCGACGACCCGAAGGCGCGCCGCAAGGCCTCGAAGTCGAAACCGCCGGAAGGGTTCGTGCACTATGACGAGGCGTCGATGCAGCGCCTCATCGGGGCCCGCCCGGAACCGCTGATCTCGCGGTTCCTCGTCACCGCCAACCTGGTCGCATCGGTACTCGGGCGCACCGACGGCCCCGCCGCGTTGAAGCACCTGCTGCGCACCAACCACGACACCCCGTTGCGCCGCCGCCAGCACCAACGCCGGGCAATTGCGGTGTACCGCAGCCTCGAAGCCGCAGGCGTCGCCGAGCGCGAGCGCGATGCGGCCGGACGATGCATGCGGGTGCGGGTCGGCTCGCTCGTGGCCGGCAATGACGAGCGCAGTGCGCTGCGTTTCTCGGCACCGCTGCTGCCGTTCGCGATCGAGGTGATCGACACGCTCGACATCGACGACCCCGTGTACGTCGTCGACCTGATCAGCGTCATTGAGGCGGTGCTCGACGATCCCCGCCAGGTGCTGTACGCACAGCAAAACGCGGCCAAAGGGGTCGAGGTGGCACGACTCAAGACCGAAGGGGTTCCGTACGAGGAACGGATGGAGCGCCTCGAATCGATCAGCTGGCCAAAGCCGCTGGCCGAGCTGCTTGAAGCATGTTTCACCTCCTACCGCGAGCGCTACCCGTGGGTGGCCGAGGGGCCGTCACCGAAGTCGATCCTGCGCGAGATGCTGGTCGGCGGCGACAGCTTCGCCACGTTCGTTCGCCGGTACCGCCTGGAGCGCAGCGAGGGGCTGGTGCTGCGCTACCTCACCGACGCGTGGCGAACCCTCGACCGCTCACTCCCCGACCACGTGTACACCCCCGAACTCGAAGACGTGGTCGAGTGGCTCGGCGCACTGATCCGCGCCACCGACGCCACGCTGCTCGATGAGTGGGCCGTTCTCGCCGGCAATCCGGTGCATGACCACCTGGCACCCGCTGCACCGGCCATCGCCACCGGGCCGCCGACGGCGTGGCGCACCGCAGTGCGAACCGCAGCGTTCGGTTGGGTCGATCTGCTGGCGGCGCGTTCCTACATCGCTCTGGCCGACCGCAGCGGATGGACCGAACAGCAGTTCTGGACGGCGATGGCGCCCTATTGGAGGGCCTACGACAACATCGGCACCGACGCCCGTTCGGCGGCCAACTTCACGCTCACCGAGGAACCAGGAAAGTGGGTGATCACCCAACGCCTCGTCGATCCCGACGGTGACGGCGAATGGCGATTCATCGCCTCCGTAGATCTGGCACTCGCCGAAGCAGAAGGCGCACCCACGATGCATCTCGACGAACTCGGCCCCCACCCCACAGCCAACTGAGCTCACTGAGCCCGCTCACCTCATGACCGCACGGATGGCTCGTCAGAGCACTAGATACCTGCAATGGCGTCGCCGTTGATGGTGAAGCCACCGTCGGCGGTGACGAGCGAGCCGGTGACGAAGCGTGATTCGTCCGATGCCAGCCACGTTGCTGCGTAGGCGATGTCGTTGGGGATGCCGAGGCGGGTCAGGTGACCGGGCCCAACACCGACACCGGTGTCGCGTGCGTGCGAGATCACTCGGCCGACGATGATCGTGTTCACGGTGATGTTGTGCGGTGCGGTCTCGACCGCCAGCGATCTGGTCAAGCTGTTGATCCCGCCCTTGGCGGCGGCGTACGCGCTGAAACCGGTCATACCGACGACCGACTGGCCCGACGAGATGTTGATGATCGAACCGCCGCCGGCCGCAGCCATCTGCGGGATGCCGTACTTGCAGGCCCAGAACACGTTGCCGGTGAGCGTCCCGAGGATGATCCGGTCCCACTCGGCGGTGGTGTAATCGACGAGCGGTTTGACCGACGTGCTGACAGCGTCGGTCGGCGCGGCGTTGTTGACCAACGTGTCAAGCCGGCCGAAGTGTTCGACCGTCGCTTCGACCGCACCGCGCACGCTGTCTTCGTTCGTCACGTCGAGTTCGACGAACTCGGCCGTCCCCCCAGCTTGCCGAATTCCGGCGACCACCTTGTTGCCACGGTCGACCGTTCGTCCCGTCACCACCACCCGAGCTCCCTCGCGAGCGAACATCTCCGCGATCGAGCGACCGATCCCGCGCGTCGATCCTGAGATCAGTGCCACTTTGCCTACGAGGCGCATCTGCGCTCCCCTCCTCGAGCGACCCGGGTCGCGAACATCACCCATCTTGCCAGCGGCGCGTACGCTCACCGTCAATCGACTCTGCGGGCGCTCTCTGCGGGCGCTACCTGCGACGACTGCGCTACCTGCGACGATCGCGCCGCCCTTGACAACCAGCCGGCGAGGCGGATGAATCACCGCCGCCTCAGCCGTACCCGAAGCGTCGACAACCACGAGGTCGCCCCGACTGCCATGTGACGGATGACACGTCGCAGTCGGGATGGACTTTGCTCCCACAGTGGTTCCATAGACATCACCAAAACCGATAGTTGAGGCTTCACTATGCGAAACTCAGATACCCACGAACTCCACCATCTGACCCCGTTCCGGGATGTGCCGGTCAAACGGCTGCCGGAACTGCGTCGCCTGTTCACCACCATCGAGGCGCAGGGCAACACCGAGGTCGTGCGCCAGGGCTCGCTCGCCAAGGAGTTCATCGTGCTCTCCTCCGGCACTGCGACCGTGGTCCGAGACAACAAGGTTGTCGCCGTACTGGGCGCGGGTGACGTGTTCGGTGAGATGGGCATGCTCACCGGTGACGCCCGCAACGCAAGCGTCATCGTGTCGCCAGGCACGCAGATGCTCGCCGCCAACCGGATCGAGTTCCGCACAATGCTTCACGACTTCCCCGAAGTCGCAGATCACCTCGCCCGCGTTGCGGCCGAGCGCGCCGCCCTCAACTGAAGCAACCCGGCACAGGCACACCCGGCACAGGCATCGGTGAGCTCCGGCGGGCCACGATCTGGCAAGGTTGGCGCACCGACACTGAGGGAGCCGACCGATGAGCAACACACCCCCAACGCCCGCCGCCGGGCCTGATGACCCGCAGCCGAAACGGCCGGGCGTCCGCCTCTCGGCCAACGAGGCGTGGGCGTTCATCGAGGTACACCACACCGGCATCGTCACCACGCTGCGACGCGATGGTGTACCGATCTCGTTGCCGGTGTGGTTCGTCGCCATCGAGCGGCAGATCTACCTGACCACCCCGGGGGGGTCCAAGAAGGTGGCTCGCATCCGCCACGACGACCGGGCCTCGTTCCTCGTCGAGGGTGGCGAGCAATGGGCCGAACTGATCGCCGTCCACCTCACCGGACGGGCAGCCATCGTCGAAGGTGACGAGCAGCTGGCCACGCGCGTGGGCGATGCGGTGGAGGCCAAGTACGCATCGTTCCGCACTGCCGCCGCGGCGATGCCCGACGCCACGCGCAAGCACTACGGACAGCCGCCGGCGCTGATCCGCTTCACCCCCGATGAACGCATCGTCTCATGGGACAACGCCCGCCTCTTCGCCCCCCGGTGACCGGATTCAGGTTTGCGTGACCGCTGGTGTCCGTGGGCGTCGGCTGGCTACGGACGGACCGGTGTGAAGCGTGGGATCGCGTCGGTGGGGTTGCCCTCACCGTCGTCGCCGGCTGGCTCAAACACCACCACTACCCGCATTCCGATCGCCACCGTCTCGGGATTCATATCAACCAGGTTGCTCAGCAACGTCGGCCCCTCGTCGAGACGCACGTAGGCGAGCACGTACGGGGCAAACTCACGGAAGCGCCCGTCGCCGCGGCGCATCACGGTGAAGCTGTACACCTCGCCAATCCCGCTCACATCGGTGTAGGTCACCGCGGTCGACGCGCAGAACGGGCAGAACAACCGTGGGTACCAGATGAACTCGCCGCACGCGTCACACTTCGGGAGTGCAAGGCGTCCGGCCGCGCACGCATCCCAGAACTCGGCGGTCTCAAACGTGCGCCGCGGTGGTCGCGTGGGAAGCAACGGCTGCGCACTCATGCGTCGTCACGCCCGAGGATCAAGGTGGAACTCATCATCCGTGTCGCCAACGTTCCCCCGGTGCCATGGGCAAGCGCCAGCCGGCAGTCGGGGACCTGCACCGCTGCGTTGGCCTCGCCGCGGAGTTGGCGGACCGCCTCGATCACCTTGGTCATTCCCCCGCGATTGGCCGGATGGTTGCTGCACAGCCCGCCGCCGTCGGTGTTGAACGGTAGGCCGCCGTGTGGCGCGACGAGACGGCCATCCATCACGAACCAGCCGCCCTGACCCTTCTCGCAGAATCCCAGGTCCTCGAGTGTCATCAACACCGTGATCGTGAAGCTGTCGTAGATCGACACGTAGTCGATGTCGGAGGGTGCGACCCGCGCCTCGGCGAACGCAGCCGGTCCCGACCACGCCGCGCCAGAGTACGTCAGGTCGATCCGTCCACCCATGGTGTGCTTGATCGCCTCGCCCTGGCCGAGCACCTTGACGCATGGACGCGCCAGCGTTGCTGCGATCTCGGGGCTGACGACCAACAGCGCTCCCCCGCCGTCAGTGATGACGCAACAATCAAG
>JANNHO010000332.1:0-1987 GCA_031404435.1 Acidimicrobiaceae bacterium
TCGACCAACGGCACGAAGGTGAACGGGTTGCGCATCCAGGGCCAGCAGGTGCTCGCCGACGGCGACATCATCAGCCTCGGCGGTACGCATCTCCGATTCGAGGCGGCACGCGCGTCGGCATGACCGATCAGCTCCTCGACATCTTCAAGTTCGCGCTGCTCGGGCTGCTCTACCTCTTCTTCGCGCGCGTCCTGTGGGCCGTGTGGAGTGAGGTCCGCGGCCCGCGCACCGGACGGGTCGCGCTGGAGTCCGCCGCCATGCACGACATCGGCGACAGGGTCGATGTGGGCCAGCCGGATCCGAGTGACCCGACCCGACCGGCGACGGTTCCACCCCCTCCGCTGCGGGCCAAGCGCCGTCCTCGGGGGGCGATCACCAAGCTGGTGGTGCTCCAGCCTCGCGAACGAAAGGGCGCCACGTTCCCCGTCGTGACCGAGATCACCATCGGACGCGCCTCGACGTGCACGATCATGATCCTCGACGACTCGTTCGTCTCGCAGATCCACGCCCGCCTCCAACAAGCGGGGGGCTCCACCTGGGTGGAAGACCTGCGCTCGACGAACGGCAGCTACCTCAACGGCGCCCCACTGACCGACAAACAACGGATCACCAAGGGCGACCGGTTGCAGATTGGCTCCACCATCTTCGAGGCCACCTGATGGCGACGATCTGATGGCGAACGATCTGATGGCGACGATCTAATGGCGGCTTTGCACTGGGGTGCGGCGACCGACGCAGGCCGCATCCGCGACGAGAACGAGGACGCGTTCGTGGCCGAGGCGATGGTGTTCGTCGTCGCCGACGGGATGGGCGGGCATCAAGCCGGCGAGGTCGCCGCCGCCTTGGCGGTGAGCACCTTGCGCGACCGCCTCCACGACGGTGCGAGCAGTGCCGACGTGGTGATCGCCGCCGTCGTCGAGGCCAACGCCGCCATCTTCCAAACCGCCCACAACAACGCCGCGCAGCGCGGCATGGGCACCACGCTCACCGCCATTGCGGTGATGCCCACCACCGACGTACGCCACGAGCAACTCGCCGTCGTCAACGTCGGCGACAGCCGCGCCTACCTGTGGCGGCAGGGGGAACTGACCCGCGCCACCGTCGATCACAGCTACGTCCAGGAACTGCTCGCCACCGGCCACATCACCGAATCCGAAGCCCGTACCCACCCCCGCCGCAACATCGTCACCCGCGCCCTCGGCATCGAGCCGATCGTCCGCGTCGACGCCTGGGTTCTCCCACTGGTGCGCTCCGACCGCTTCATACTGTGCAGCGACGGGCTGGTCGACGAGGTGGACGACGGCGAGATCCTCCGGGTCATCACCGCCAACACCGACCCGCAGGCAGCCGCCGATGCACTGGTCGCAGCTGCGGTGAACAACGGCGGCCGCGACAACGTGACCGTCATCGTGATCGACGTCGTCGACGGCATCGATCCGGTCGCATTCGTCGCCGGGTTGGCCGACACCGACGGTGACGACGAAACAATCGAACTGTCGCGACGTTTCGCCGACGCCGACCCCCTGCCAATCACCGATCAGGTCGTGGTCACCGCCGGCCCGATCGAACGGATCAGACGCCGTCTGGGTCGCAAGCTGAGCGCCTCCACGTTCGTCGCATTCCTGATCGGCGCGGTGATCATCACGGTAGTCGCCACCTTGATCGCCGTCGCCGTCAACAACTCCACCAACGACGCACCCACACCGGTGTCCTCGACGGTACCGGTCACCGAACCGGCGACAACCGAACCGGAAGCGACCCCGCCGCGCGCTACACCCCCGCGCACCACACCCACACGGGCAAGCACGACGACCGCCCGACCGACGCCGACCACCACCACGCCACTCGGGGACGGCGCGACGATCAGCGCGCCATGAGCACCGCATCACCGATTGCGGCCGCCCGGCGCCGGACGGAACTTGGTCTCGTGATCATGGCCGGCGGCATCACCGCCGGCGCGTACACGCTCGCCTCGCTCGGCAAGAAC
>JANNHO010000333.1:0-1908 GCA_031404435.1 Acidimicrobiaceae bacterium
CTCGGGCTCGGTGCCGGGCTCGGTGTCGGCCTCGGTGTCGATCTCGGGTTCGGGCTCGGGCTCGGGCTCGGGCTCGGTTACGGGATCGGGTACGGGATTGGGTTCGTCAAGCTGGTCGGATTGGTCGAGCGTCAGCACCGGCGTGAACGACACATCGACCGCGGCCCTTCGACGCCGGCGCCGCCGCGGGGCACGGATCGAACTCGCGGCAAACAGCACCATCACCCAACCGATGGCCTGCATGATGAACAGCACCCGCGCCATCGCGGAGTCGCGGTGGTCGACGGACACCGTCCCGGCGGCAGGCAGGTCGTATGCCATCGACGCCCCGAACGCCGGCCGCGGCGAGATCGTGGCGCCATCGAGGCGCAACTGCCAGGACCGCTCGAACGCAACGGCAAGGTGGAACGTGCCCGCTTCGACGGCTGCCGTTGCCGGGTCGAGGTGGTCCGCACCGCTCATGACCGGGACCGCTCCGGACAGATCGGACTGTGCCAACGAGGCGGCGCCCGCGGTGCGGCTCGATTCGGCTCCAACTGTGGTCAACACGCTCCGCACCGGCACCCAGGCGCGGTTTTCGAACATCACGACGTTGGGCGGGCTGTGCATCGTGGCCAAATCGAGTTGGTCGCCGAGCGCATCAACCAGACCGGCAGGGACGGGCAGCGGCTCGGCCGTTGTGGACACCGCCCCGTCAACGACGGGAACGATCACGTAGCGAATCGACCATGGGGCCAGCAACCGTCCGGCCCGGGTGGTGGAGCCGACCGAGATCGCCTCGAGCGCTTCGGGAACGCCAACCGGGATGCCATCAACGGGGGCCGCCCATGTTTGGGCGACGTCGAGACTGCGTCCGTCAGTGATCGCGAATGCCACGCCGGGCCGCAACGGCGTGGCTGCCGCGGGCAGCACCCGGTAGTCGCCGAGCCACAGCACCCGGTAGTCACCGTCGTCGCCGGTAGCGAGCTGTTGCGTGGTCAGATCGACCATCGTGGTCCGCGGTGTGTCGAAGCGCCCGGAGTTGACGGCGAAGATCGCGGGGATCACACCGATCACCACCGCCGCCACGCCAAGCAAACCCAGCGGTTGCCGCCAGCCGAAGGTCCCCCCACGAATGTCGAGATCGAACGAGGCAACAACGCACCCGGCACACAGCGCAAGGCCGAGAGCGACGGGCACAAGCACGATCCCCGGCTCGGGTAGCCGCATCGGCAACGACCCCCGGTCATCAAGCACCGCGAGCCACGCGAATGCGACCACCATCGCACCACCGCGAACCGTCCAGCCAAGCCGCCATCCGCGACCCAGCAGCACACCCGCAACGACCGTAACGTACAGGGCCAGGCTGACCACGCTGCCGGTGACGTGGCCGAGATCGAAGCTGAGCAACTCGAACACGGTGTTGCCGCGGTCACCCGGTGGCGCGGGGCCGACGATGACCGCCCAACCTCCATCGGTGGCGAACGTGGCCAGCCACGCCAGGTCCAAAACTGCGCCGCCGGCAACGGCCACGGCACCGGCGACGAGCAGGTGACCTACGGCGCGCAGCGGCGCGCCCGTGAGCGTGGTCGCGAATGCAACGACCACGGTGACGGCGATCAGCATCAGCAGGTACGACGGCTCGAACGCCGTTGTCAGCGCGCACACCACGACACCGCCTGCGGCGATGCGGACCCGACTGCGCGCTGCGAGCGCCACGGTGTCGTCGCCCGAGTCGTCCGACGGCCCCGGTTCGATCCCGGCAAACCGACGGAGCGAATCGAGCGACCATGGCAACGCGGCCGCCACAGCAAGCGCACCCCATCGACCCATCGACATCATCTGTGCCGACAGCGGGATCGCCAGGTACACGACCATCGCCGTGATCCGCGCTTTGGTGAGCGAAAACGCGGTGGTCAGTCTCCAGAC
>JANNHO010000334.1:0-4819 GCA_031404435.1 Acidimicrobiaceae bacterium
CGCCGAGCTGCAGGTTCTCGCGCACGCTGAGTCCCGAGAAGGTCGCGTTTTCCTGCGGCACGTAGCCGATCCCGTCGCGTGCACGCTGCTCCATCGAGACGTCGTCGATGCGCCGGCCGTCGAACTCGATCGAACCCGACATCGCCGGCAGGTCGCCGGCCAGCGTCTTCAGCAGCGTGGTCTTGCCAGCGCCGTTGCGGCCCAGCACGCAGACCGCGCCCTGCGCAGGCACTTCGAGGGACAGGCCGAAAAGCACCTGGCTGCGCCCGTAGCCAGAGCACAGGGCGTTCGCCTTCAGCATGGGCAGCGCGCTCATCTCAGACTCGGGTGGTATAGACCTGCTGCACGCGCTCGGAGCGCTGGATCTGGTCCACCGTGCCGGTGTCGAGCACCTTGCCCTGGTCGAGCACGGTCAGCACGTCGCAGATGTCGCGAATGAAGTCGAGGTCGTGCTCGACGATCACCAGCGCGCAGCTGTCCTTGATCGGCGCCAGCAGTTCGCCAGTGACGCGCCGTTCCTCCGGGCTCATGCCGCCGGTCGGCTCGTCGAGCAGCAGCAGCTTCGGACGCGGGGCCAGCGCCATCGCGATCTCCAGCCACTGCTGCTCGCCGTGCGACAGCTCCCCCGCGAGTTTGTCGGCACGGTCGGCGAGGCGGAAGCGTTCGAGCGCATGCATCACCTCGTCGCGCAGTGCACGGCGGGTGCGCGAGCGCACCAGCGACCAGATGCTCTCGCCCGCCTGCAGCGCCAGCAGCACGTTGTCGTACACCGACAGATCGTTGAGCACAGCGGTGATCTGGAACTTCAGGCTCAGACCGAGCCGGGCGCGTTCGTACGGCGTCGCATGGGTGATGTCACGCCCCGCGAACGAGACCGTGCCGGCGCTCGGCAGGTGCGCGCCGGCGATTGCCTTCAGCAGCGTGCTCTTGCCCGAGCCGTTCGGACCGATCAGGCCGTGGAAGGTGCCGGCATGCACGGTGACGTCGACGCCGTCCAGCGCCTGCAGCGTGCCGAAGCGCTTGTGCACGTCGTGCACGACCAGCAGGTCGGCGCTCATCGTCGGCGCTTTCCGTCGTCGCGCCCGCCGTACGAGCCGATGCGCTCGCGTCGCGATACGAAGAAACCCACGACGCCCGTTGGCTTGAATACCACAACGGCGAGCAGCACGAAGCCCAAAATCACCGGCCAATACTGCTTGATCGCGTCCTGGTCGGCGAGCACGTAGCTGATCGTCTCGATCAGTGCGGTGCCGATCACCGCTCCGATCAGCGTGCCGCTGCCGCCGAAAAGCGCGTAGAGCACCGCGGTGGTCGACAGACCGGGCCCCAGGCTGCCGGGGCCGATGAAGCCCTGGTGGTACGCGAACAGCGCACCGCCGAGCCCGGCCAGCAAACCGGCGAAGGAGAAGATCAGCGCCTTGAAGACCTGGATGCGGTAGCCGAAGAACGCGAGCCGCTCCTCGTTCTGCCGCATACCGGCCAGCACCAGGCCGAACTGCGAGCGCACGAGATAGCGCGAGGCGCCGTAGCTCGTGATGAGCAGCGCCAGGACCAGATAGTAGAAACCCGGCCCCTCGACCAGTTCCCACGAACCGATCTGCAGCAGCTTGACCGAGGACAGGCCGTTGCCGGCACCGACATACTGCCAGCCCGAGACCAGACGCTCGGCCGCGTAGGCGCCGGTCAGCGTGCCCAGCGCGACGAAGATCACCGTCGGCGCGCGCCGCCCGAGCAGCAGGAAGGCGGCGAACAGGAACGACAGCAGCAGCCCGACCGCCATCGCCAGCGGCAGCGTGCTCCAGGCGTGGCTGAACCCGAGGTCGCGGCCGACCAGCGCCACCACGTAGCCGGCAACGCCGAAGAACAGCGCCTGCCCGAAACTCATGATGCCGCTGTAGCCCCAGCACAGGTCGAAGCTGATCGCCAGCAGCGACAGGATCAGGATGTTCGTCGCCAGCGTGATGAGTTCCGGGCTCTTCACCATCAGCAGCGGCGTGACCAGCGCCGCGGCCAAAACGCTGATCTCGATGAGCGGGATCACGCGGTCGCGAAGACCGCGGGAGGGGGAGGAGGTTTGTTTGGACATGGATCGGATTGCGGCCGCAACTGGACCCGAGGCGGCGACCTGGCTGGCCGCCGCCCCGGACCATCAGCAGCGGCTCAGCACTCCTTCGGGTCGACCATCGGGTACTTGGAGATGATGTCCCAGCGCAGTGCGTCGGTCGTGCCCTTCCTGCACTGCGCGACGTACATGTTCATCTTCGCGTGCATCTTGCCCGGCACCATCTCGGCGCCCCCGCCCGGGCCCTTTTCGATCTTCGCCTTGTCCAGCGCCGCTGACACCGCCTCGCGGGCGACGTCGCCCTTGGTCGTGTTGACCGCAGCCTCGTACAGCCGGATGCCGCGATACATGCCGGTGGACGCGCTGCCCGCCGTGAACAGGTACTTGGTGTCCGGGAATTTTTTCGCGTAGGCCGCAAGCAGTTCCTTGCTGTACGGGTCGTCGACCGTGTGGAAGAAGTCCAGACAGCTGAAGACGCCCTCGAGTTCGCGCGGCGCGACGTAGTTCAGCGAGTTCTCGTCGAAGTACACGCAGGACACGATGCCGCCGCGCTGCTGGAAGCCCGACTCGTAAAGCTGTTTGGTGAAGGGCTGCAGCCCCGGCGGGATGACGGTACTGAACACACAATCAACTTTGCCGTCACGGATCTTGTTGATCGTCGACGAGTATTCGGGCTGGTCGAGCGGGTAGTACTCCTCGAAGATGACTTCGCCGCCGTTGGCCTGGATAACCTTGCGCGCGTACTTGTTCAGCAGTTGCGGCCAGACGTAGTTGGCCGACGGCAGCGCAAAGCGCTTCTTGCCGACGGTCTTGATCAGGTAAGGGATCAGCTCGTCGCACTGCTGCGCCGGCGTCGGGCCGGTGTTGAACAGATGCTTCGTGCACTCCTGACCTTCGTACAGCTGCGGGTAGATGTAAAGCGTCTTGCCGCGGTTGACGATCGGGTCCTTGATCGCCTGCCGCATCGCCGAGGTGATGCCGCCGAGCACCACGTCGACCTGGTCGCGCTGGATCAGCTTGCGCACGTTGGCCACCGCCGCCTTCGGGTCCGACGCAGTGTCTTCGAGGAACAGCTCGACCGGCCGTCCGGCGATGCCGCCCGTCGCGTTGATCTGCTCGACTGCCAACTGCGCGACCTGCCAGTTCGAGTTGCCCGAGGGCGCGATCGGCCCGGTGATGTCGGTCGCGATGCCCATCTTGATCGCCTTCTTGCCCTGGCCCCACGCCGCGGGAAGGAACCAGCTGCCCGGCCCGCCTGCCGTCCAGCCTGCAGCGGCGAGCGCCGAGGCGCCGAAAAGGAAACCGCGGCGGCTGCGTTTGGCGCCGGGGACGGTGGGGCTGTCGATTTTCGATTGACTCATTTCCTTGCTCCTGCGATGAAGCCCTGCGGGCGAAGTTTGACGATGACCAGTGCGATCACGAAGACGAGCGGGTCGGCCAGCACCGGCGGCACCACCCAGGGAAGCCCGGACGCGAGCGCGCCGATCGCCGCCGCACCGAGCACGGGACCTTCGAAGGTGCCGACCCCGCCGAGCATCACTGAAAGGAAACCCTGTACGAGGAAGCGCAGGCCCATGTCGGCCGACAGTTGGTACAGCGGCACGATGAGCGCGCCGGCCAGACCGGCCAGCGCAGCGCCGAAAGCGAAGGTCGCCGTGTACAGCAAGTGCGTGGAGATGCCGCAGGCCCTGGCGAGCATCGGGTTCTCCAACGATCCGCGGATGCGCAGCCCGAATGAGGTGCGCGTGAGGAACAGCCAGCTGCCGGCGATCACGAGGACCGTGGTCGCGATGATGAAAGTGCGCCAGATCGAGAAGTTCAGCCCGATCGCCGACCACGAGCCGTCCCACGGCTCGGGCACCGAGCGGTATTGGCCGCCGAGCAGCCCGCGCACGATCTCGCGGATGATCAGCCCGATGGCGTAGGTGCCGAGCATCGCGATGACCGGCGATGCATAGAAACGCCGGATGATCGTGCGCTCCAGCAGCACGCCGAACAGCCCGACCACCACGGGCGCGAGCAGGATGCCCCACCAGATGCCCAACCCCGCGTCGTGCGCGATGAACACCGTGTAGGCGCCGAGCAAGACCAGTTCGCCGTGCGCGAAATTGAAGATGCCCATCATGCTGGCGATGACACCCAGGCCGAGCACGATCAGCACCATGACTGCAGTGAAGGCGAGGATGTCGAAGGCGAAGCGGACGATTTCGAGCATGGGATGGGCGGCGGGCTCGCACAGGTCCTGCGGACCGCCGGTCAGAACCAGCCGGGCTTGAGGCCCGAGCCGAGCATGGTGTCGTAGGCGTCCGAACGGCGGTCGCGCAGGATCTGGTTGAAGTCGTTCCAGTTGCGCTTGCGCCGCCCTTCGGACAGGTTCAGGTCGGCGACGATGGTTTCCGCGTCGGTACGGCTGGCCGGGCCCGCCACGGGCCAGCCGGTATAGGAGCAAATCAGCGAGCAGCCGAGGAAAGGCTGCCCACGCTCGGTGCCCACGCGGTCGGCCGCGGCGACGAACACCGAGTTGACGTGCGCCGCGCCCATGGCAAGCACGTTGGCCATCGCGGGCTGCTGCGGGTCTTGCCCGGGTATCGGCACCCAGTTGGTCGGCACGCAGACGATGTCCGCGCCCTGCAGCGCGCAAAGCCGCCAGGCCTCGGGAAACCAGCCGTCGTAGCAGATCAACATCGCGATGCGCCCGATCGGCGTCGCATACACCGGAAAGCCGAGGTCGCCCGGCTCGAAGAACAGGTTCTCGGC
>JANNHO010000335.1:0-5845 GCA_031404435.1 Acidimicrobiaceae bacterium
GCCCGAGTACCTGTTCCTGGCCGGTGGCGCAGCACTCGCCGGGGTCACGCTCGTGGGGATCAACCCCACACGTCGCGGCACTGAGCTTGCTCGCGACATCGGCCACACCAGGTGCCGCTTCGTGATCACCGACGCCGCCCAAGCGTCGCTGCTGCCGGGCGATGCGGCAACCCACATCATCGACTCCGCCGAGTACACAGCACGGCTCGCCGCGCACGCCGACGCATCGCTTCCCGACACCGATCCCGACCCGCTGACACCGCTGTTCCTGCTGTTCACCTCCGGCTCGACGAGCGACCCGAAAGCCGTCGTGTGCACCACTGCCAGGCTGGCCAACACCGGTGTTCGCGCCGCAGCCGGATACGGGGTGACGCGTGCTGACGTGTGCTATTGCTGCATGCCGCTGTTCCACGGCAACGCGCTGATGGCGTGCTGGGCTCCCGCGCTTGCGGTCGGGGCCACCGTGGTGCTGCGCCCCAAGTTCTCCGCCAGCGGGTTCCTGCCTGACGTTCGCAACTACGGCTGCACGTACTTCACCTACGTCGGCCGCACCATTGCGTACGTCCTCGCAACCGACGCCAGCGACGTCGATCGAGACCACCAGCTCCGACTCGGGTTCGGCACCGAAGCCTCAGCACTCGACCGCGAACGGTTCATCGCCCGCTTCGGGTGCCCGCTCGTGGAGGGCTATGGATCGAGCGAATCGGCGGTGGTGATCATGCGTACCCCGGACACCCCGGCCAACGCCCTCGGCCGGCCGCGCCCCAACGACGGGTCCGACATCGCCGTCATCGATCCGGCCAGCGGCGAGGAGTGCGCCGTTGCCCGCTTCGACGACCACGGTGCGCTGCTCAACGCCGGCGCAGCGATCGGTGAGCTCGTCAACCGCAGCGGTGGCGGTGCTTTCGAGGGCTACTTCGCCAATGACGAGGCCACCGCAGAACGACTCCGCGGCGGGTGGTACTGGACGGGGGATCTCGCCTACCGCGATGCCGACGGGTTCTTCTACTTCGCCGGGCGTACCGCCGACCGGCTCCGGGTCGACAGCGAGAACTTCTCGGCCGCTCCCGTGGAAGCCATCCTCCATCGCCTGCCCGGCGCCGTGATGGTTGCGGTGTACGCAGTACCTGATCCGCGCACCGGCGATCAGGTGATGGCCGCGATCGAGATGTCCCCGGACCGCGAGTTCGACCCCGTCGAGTTCGCCGAGTTCCTCGCCGCCCAGCGCGACCTCGGCACGAAGTGGGCGCCCCGGTTCGTGCGGATCACCACCAGCATCCCGCTCACCGCCAACAACAAAGTCAACAAGCAACCCCTCCGCCATGATGCCTGGCGCTGCACCGACGCCGTGTGGTGGCACCCGCCGGACTCGCACGAGTACCGGGTGATGACCAGCGACGACCGCGCCGCAATCGAAGCCGAACTCGCCCATCACTCCCGTCGGTAACGCCCGCCCGCGCCCGTCGCGAGTCATCCGAGTCCCCGCGAGTCATCCGAGTGTGGAGAGGGGGATCCGAGTGTCGAGCGCGCACACGGGTGGGCGCTCGACACTCGGATGGGCCGGCTCGTCGCCGGCAATTTCCCGCGGGAAAGGCGGACACCGCTCAGACAACCCCGGCGGCGCCTGGCGAAAACTCCCGTCAGCTACCCCCGGCTGACCACCTACTCGAGTGCGTCAAGGGTTCCGGCGATGTGGCGGATGAACCGTTGGCCGAAGGCTGTCGAACCGACGTGGGCGACGACGGCGAGGCTGGCGTGTAGCCGCCACAGGCCGCGCCGGCCGACGAAGCCCGGGTCGATCGGGGCGATCTCTCGGTAGCCGTCGAACACCGCCTGCGGCACGTCGACATAGCAGTCGAGCAGGGCTAGGTCGTATTCAGGGTGGCCGTAGAACGGGGCGGCATCGATGATCACGGCGCCGTCCGGGCGGCTCACGAAGTTGTTCGCCTGCGCATCGCCGTGCAGCAACGCCGGCACGGGTTCCGGCCCCCCAATAAAATCCAATCGACCCGACACGATGTTCGAAGCCAGCCGATCAACGCGGTCGGCGAGGCCGCCCGGAAGGTAGCCGGAGTGGACGGCGTCGCGCAGGCGCGGTAGCAACCGGCGCTGCGCGTAGAAGTCGATCCACCGATTCGATGCAACGGCGCGGTTGTCCTGCGGTAGCGGTCCGAAGCAGTTGTCGAACGCAAGCCCATGCCGATCGCCACGCACCTGATGCACCTTCGCCAGCGTGCGCCCGATCGCCCGCCAGTCGGCATCGGTCCGGTCGTGCGGGGCCACCTCGTCGACGGCCTCCATCACCATGACCGCGCCGCAATCCAGGTCGACGACTCCGCTGCCGACGGCCCTCGGCGTGTCGATTCCAGCCTGCTCGCGCAGCAGCGTCAACCCGGCGAGCTCGATGGTGAACTGGTCGACGGCATCGACGGCATCGCTGTACTTGGCGAACACCGACATCGACGAACCGTGGAGCAGTCCGCACGGATGCGACGCCCGGTCGTCCAGATCGGTGAATCGTTCCACCTGCCACGCCGACCCCACATGACGAGACGTGGCGGCTTCGATCCGGCCACGCACCGCCTCGACCAGCAATGGATGCATGCTCACCAGCAGCGATGCTACGGCCCAGCGCGGTCAGGGCAGGCCGAGGACTCGGGCGGCGTTGTCGCAGAGGAACTTCGGCCACACGTTGTCGTTGAACGGCACGTGGGGCATGTCGGTGAAGATCCGCTGCAGGGTCAGGCCCATCGGGAAGTAACCGGCGTAGATCACCCGGTCGGCACCGCGGGTGTTGGCATAGTCGATGATCCGCTGGTCGTAGTGCTTGGGGGCGAACGCGCTGGTCGAGTAATGCAGATTCGGCCACTTCAGCATCAGCTTGACCATCAACTCGGTCCACGGTTGACAGCCGTGTCGGGTGACGACGATGAGCTCGGGGAAGTCGTAGCAGATGATGTCGAGCATCTCGACGTGCTGGCACATGCTCGGCAACCGCGGACCGGGGATGCCCGCACAGATGAACACGGGGATGCCGAGCTCGGCACAGGTCGCATAGACCGGGTACCACTTCGCATCGCTGATCGGGATCTGCGGCGCGCACCCGGCGGGGAAGGTCCCCACGGCGCGGATGTCGAACTCGTCTTTGAACCGTTTGATCTTGCGCACCGCGCCGAGGATGTCGTTCGCGTCGGCGCTCGTGGAGGCGATGAACCGGTTTGGGTGGTCGCGCAGCGCACGTTGGCCGACCTCGTCGTCACAGCCGATCAGGCCCCGCTCGATTCCGTACATGTCCATCTGCTCGAGCGTGACAGCGACCGGATCGAGGTCGCCCGGCAGCGCACCGGGCACGTTCCCCTTGAACAGGTACTCGACCGGGAACATCGTCGCCTTGCTCTCGGGATCCTTGATGTTGTCGCGAAAGAACGAGTACGTCTCCTCGGGATCGGAGCGCATGAACCCGATCATGCAATCGATGATCCCGACATCCGATGGCATGGTCATGATCGTCAGCCCTTCAGCAGCGCGAGAGCGTTGGACGACATGACTTGGCGCACCTCTGCATCGGAGAAACCGTGGAGGTCGTCGACGAACGCGAGCGGATCGGCAAGACCCTCGGCATGGGGGTAGTCCGAGCCGAACAGCACGTGCTCGATACCGAGGCAGTCGGCCAGGGAGCGGATGTCGTCCTCATAGAACGGCGCTACCCAGAGATGGTCGCGTAGCTGCTCGACCGGGTCCGAGCCGAAGGCTTGCGGGTTCTGGGCGTAGGCCTTCTTGAGCTTCTTCACCAGCGGCACCACCCACTCGCTGCCCGATTCGATCGCCGCAACCCGCAACGTCGGATGGCGGGCGAACACGCCGTGGCACACGAGCACGGCAAACAAGTCGAACGGCGCCCGGTCACTGGTGATGCCGCGCAGCGGCGAGAAGTTGAACGACTTGAAGTCGCCCGTCGGCTCCCAATCCGCGGTGTAGCGGCCGTAGCCGGCGTCGCCCGAGTGGAAGGCCACGACCACGTTTGCCTCAGCCGCCCGAGCCCAGAACGCGTCGCACACTGCGTCACCCGGTGAGCGGCTGCCCCCCGCCGCGGTCGGCACCGGGGCGGCACGCATCACGACCACGCGCACCCCGCGGCCGATGGCCCAGTCGAGTTCCTGCACTGCCCACTCCGGATCGGAGAGGGTGATGTACGGGGCTCCGAAGATGCGGTCGAGATAGGCAAATCCCCAGTCATCGGCGAGCCAGCGGTTGAACGCCCGGAACGCTGCACACATCGCCGGTACATCGTGACGCAACGACTCCTCCATGCCAACACCCAGCGTCGGGAAGAACAAGGCCGCATCAAGCCCCTGGGTGTCCATCAGCGTCAGCCGCGCATCACGATCACGGTAGGCCGCGGGGATCGGGTCGAGCTCGCCGAACATCGTCCGCAGATCGCCACCAGCGACCTTGCCGCGGAAGTACGCATCGAGCGCGCCGGGCTTCGACACGGGATCGAACGTTGGATTGGGGATGAAGCTGTTGACCTTGCCGCCGACCAGCAAGCGCTGCTTACCGCCGACCTCGGCCCACTGCATGCACCGTCGGGCCATGTCGGCGGGGATGTGCCGGGTGAAGGCATCGGTGGCCTCGTAGTAGTGGTTGTCGGCGTCGAAGGCTCGGAACCCGAGTGCTGTCATGGCCCAACAGTACCGGTATCTGACGCCCCGTCAGATACCGGGAGGGTGGTCGGAGCCCAACCACGGACCCATTCCGGGAATGGCAGATCAGTCAACAAGCGCAGCTCGGCCGTGCAGTTGGAACTCGGCGGCGAGGGCGACTGCGTCCGCTTCCATGAACCGGCGGTACGCGCCGTCGGGCGTGACGACCCACACCGGGTCGGTGCACCCCCAACGCTGCCCGACCAGCTCTCGTTTGAGCACCTTGTTGGTCTGGGTGAGCGGCAACTCGCTGGCGATGCGGACGAATGCCGGCACCCACTTGGGTCCGAGGTCTGGCTGCGCGGCGAGGAAGACGGTGAACGCCTCGGGGTCGAACACCGCGCCATCGACGAGCTCCATCGCGACCATCACCCGGTCTCCGACGCGCGGGTCGGGAACGCCGTACACGGCACCGAGCACCACGCCGGGGAAGCGGGCCAGGATGCGCTCGATCGGCGCAGCGGCGAAGTTCTCGCCGTCGACACGCAGCCAGTCGGCGTTACGCCCGGCGAAGTAGAAGAAGCCGGCCTCGTCACGGTAGCCAAGGTCGCCGGTCCAGTACGCACCCGAGCGCAGCCGTTCGGCGTTGGCCTCCGGGTTGTTCCAGTACCCCTCGAACGAGGTGCCGGCGGTGTTGACGATCTCGCCAGTCGCTGCGGCCGCATTGAGCAAACGGCCACCTTCGTCGAAGCGGGCCCGAACGCACTCGTCGCCGGTCGCCGGGTCGAGGATCTGCACGGTCGGAGCGGCGACACCGAGCGCGCCGGCCGGCATGTCGGGGACACGCACGATCGAGGCTCCGGTTTCGGTCTGTCCATAGCCATCGATCAGGCGACACCCGAAGCGGTCGGCGAAGCGGGTCAGGTCGGCGTCGTTGGCCTCGTTGCCGAAACCGCGGGTGAGCGTGTGGTCGCGATCGTCCGGCCGCTCGGGCGTGGCCAACACGTAGGCGAGCGGCTTGCCCACGTAGTTGAAGTACGTGGCCCCGAACCGGCGCACATCGGGCATGAACTCTGATGCCGAAAACTTGGCGCGTAGCGCAATGGCGGCACCGGCCGCCACACTCGGACCCCACCCGGTGAACAGCGCATTCGAGTGGAACAGTGGCATCGAGATGTAGGTGATGTCGCTTGCATCTAGCC
>JANNHO010000336.1:0-37455 GCA_031404435.1 Acidimicrobiaceae bacterium
CTCGCTCGACTACCGCAACCGCTACCCGGAGATCTCCCACGAGCTGCGTTCGAAGTGCCCGGTTACGTGGAGCACGAACTACGACGGCTACTGGGTCGTCACCGGGCTGGAAGAGGTCAGCGCGTTCTTCCGGCGTCCCGATCTGTTCTCGGCGATCAAGGATCTGGCCAATCCCGACAGCCGGTACCGGGGTATCCAGATTCCCGACCTCAATCCGGGGATCACCGCCGGGTTCTTGGAGATGGACCCGCCCCAGCAGCTCGCGTACCGGCATGTGCTCAACCCGTACATGTCGCCGGCCGCGATCCAGCGGTGGGAGCCGTTGGTGCGCGACTTCACCCACGCCTGCATCAATGAGGTGATCGAAAGCGGCCGGCTCGACTTCGTCGACGACATTGCCAACATCGTCCCCGCTGTGCTCACGATGGCGATGCTCGGCCTGCCGCTCGCCGACTGGGAGATCTACTGTGAGCCGACGCACGCGATGGTCTACACGCCGCCCGACAGCCCGGATCTGCCCCGCGTGCAGCAGGCTGGGTTGGCGATGGTGATGCGCCTCGCGCAGTGCGTCGGAGAGGCCCGAGCGAACCCCCGGCCCGGCATCATCAAGGCATTGATCGAGGCCGAGATCGACGGCCAGCCGTTGTCCGACGAAGGGATCATCGGCACCACGTTCCTGGTGATCGGCGGCGGGTTCGACACGACCACGTCGCTCACAGCGAGCGCCTGGCGATGGTTGTCCGAGCACCCCGATCAGCGCGACCGGTTGGCGGCTGATCGCGGCTTACTGAACACGGCGACGGAGGAGTTCCTTCGCTACTTCAGCCCGTCGCAGGGCGATGCCCGCACCGTCACTCAGGACTGCGAGGTGGCGGGCTACGAGTTCTCCGAAGGTGACCGCATCCTGCTCGGATTTGCGATGCCCAATCGCGACCCGCGGGTGTTCGACGCGCCAGACGAACTGCGTCTTGATCGGTTCCCCAACCGCCATGCGGCATTCGGGTTGGGCAACCACCGCTGCATCGGCTCGAACATCGCCCGGATGCAGTTCAAGGTGATCATGTGGGAAACGCTGCAGCGCCTCGGCAACTACGTGGTCGACGGTGACGCTGCGGTGCGCTACGAATCGATCGGCGTGATCAACGGCTACCAGCACCTGCCGGCCACGTTCGCTCCCGGGTCGCGGGTCGGTCCCGGTCTCGCCGAGATGATGGGCATCTGGCAGGCCCGCCTCGACGCCGAAGAGAGCGCCGGGGCGGCGCAATGAACGTGTACGTCGATCCCGATCTGTGCCAGGGGCACACGCTGTGCAACATGGCCGCCCCCGATGTGTTCCACCTCCGCGACGACGACGGCCATGCGTACGTGGCAGTCACGGAGTTCACCCCCGAGATCATCGCTGCGGCCAAACGCGCTGCTGCCACCTGCCCCGAGCAGGCGATCACCGTCACGGAGTGATGGCGTCGCCAACGTGAGCACGCCCGACGACAGCGCCGACAGCCTCGACAGTTCGAGCGAGATCTCGCACCGTCAGGTGCTGCGGGTGATGTCGGCGGTGATGTGTGGGATGTTCCTTGCCGCGCTCGATCAGACGATCGTGGCGACCGCGTTGCCGACGTTGGCCGAGAGTCTCGGTGGCATCAACCAGATCACCTGGGTTGTCACCGTCTACATGTTGTCGACCACGGTGAGCGCCGCGCTGTGGGGCAAGGTCAGCGATCTCCGCGGCCGCCGGCTCACCTATCTGGCGGCCATCGCCATCTTCATCGCCGCGTCGCTCCTGTGCGGTGTGGCCCAGAACATGCCGCAGTTGATCGCCGCCCGCGCCCTGCAGGGCATTGGCGGAGGTGGGGTCCAGGCGTTGGCGTTCGCGATCATGGCCGACATCTTGCCGCCGCGTCGCCGAGGTAAGTACATCGGCCTTCTGTCAGGAACGTACGCCATCGGCAGCGTCCTGGGCCCGTTGATCGGCGGCTTTTTCGTCGACAACGCGAGTTGGCGGTGGATCTTCCTGATCAACCTGCCGATCGGCCTGGTGGCGATGGCTGTGGCCAGTTCGGCTCTGCGCGGCGTCGGTACCCCTCGGCCCGCCCGGCTCGACCTGCGCGGTGCCGTGACGCTGTCGTTCGCGGTGGTCTGCCTACTACTGGGGGCGGTGATGGGCGGACGCGAGTTCGGCTGGGGTTCCCCGGTGATCATCGGGCTGCTGTCGGCAGCGGTGGTGTTCGCCGTGATCTTCGTTCGGATCGAGCAGCGCGTGAGCGAGCCGATCCTCGCCCCGCGGTTGTGGAGGAACCGGATCCTCATGCTGTCGATCATGCTTGCGGCCCTGTCATCGATCGTGTTCCAAGCTGCTGCGCTGTACCTGCCGCTGTTCCTACAGACCGTGCGCGGCTCATCGGCGACGCAGTCCGGCATCCTGGTGGCACCGTTGATGATCGGCATGGCGGTCGCTTCGATGACCGCCGGGCGTCGGGTGTCGACAACGGGTCGGTACCGGGTGATGTTGGTGAGCGGCTTCGTCGGTATGCTCGGCGTCACGTTTGCGTTGATCTCGCTCGACCCGGGTTCCAGCTCGCGGGTCGTGGTGATGTCGATGGTGGGCCTCGGGCTCGCGTTCGGTGTCGTCTCGCCGATCGTCAACCTGTCCGCACAGAACGCGATGCCGGTTGAGGAGCTCGGTGCCGCCAGTTCGGCGATGATGACCCTGCGTGCGCTCGGTGCCACCCTCGGCATTGCCGGCATTGGCACGGTGATCCTGACCCGCCTGACTTCTGGACTATCGAGCATTGCCGGGGCCAATGGCCTCGACGCCAACGAGTTGTCGGCCGGTCCGGCATCGATCGCTGCCCTCGCCGAGCCACTGCGCGGGCAGGTGATCGGGGTGACCGCGCGGGCAATCACGGATGGGCTGTGGATCTGTATCCCGATCGCCGTTGTGGCTGCCGTACTGTCATGGTTGCTGCCCGAAGTTCCGTTGCGCGCCCACACCGCCCCGGGAACCCTTGCCGCTGCTGACGGTGATCAGCCGTTGAATTCGATCGACGTGGCGAAGCGTGGCGAGGCGGCGAACGATCGCGCCGTTTAATCTCCATGGGAAGCGGGGAAATCGGGGCGGCCTGCGTTGCGTGAACGTCCTCGGTTGGGCAGGCTGAGCACGCATGGCTTGGCCGACGTGGTGGCATGGGGCGCTGTTGGCGCTGGCGGGCGGATTTGTCGCGCTCGTCGCCCGCCGGTGGCCGGCGGTTGCCGCGACGCGCGCAGGGGTCGTGGCGGTGCCCGCAGCATTGGAGATTGCCTTGGTATCGGGCCTGTACTCGGTGTGGCGTCTGGCGCGTGTGCTGCCGTTGGCCCACGCGGAGGGAGCGATCGAGCGGGCCCGCCAACTCGACCGGCTGCAGCAGCAGTTCGGGATGCCGACGGAGCTGTCGTTGCAGCGACTCGTGTTGGAGCGCGACTGGCTGGCGCAGGTCACCAACGCGTACTACGCGATCGCGCACGTTCCGTCGCTGCTGATCTTCCTCGTCTGGCTGTACGCGCGCCATCGCGAGGCCTACCCGCACTGGCGCAACGGACTCGTCGTGCTCACCGCGTTCTGCCTTGTGATCCGTTTCGTGCGCGTCGCACCGCCGCGGTTCCTCGGCGACCTTGGCTACGTCGATCTGGCGACGAGGTTCGGCCTGTCGTTGTACGGTCCGGTCGGCACCGGCGTGTCCGACCAGTTCGCAGCGATGCCGTCGATCCACGTCGGCTGGGCTGCGGTGGTCTCGTTCGGCGTGGTTGCCGCCGGCACGAGCCGGTGGCGGTGGCTGTTCCTGCTCCACATCGTGTTGACGATGCTGGTCGTCTCGGCGACCGGCAACCACTGGTGGCTCGACGGGATCGTCGCAATGGTCTTACTCGGCGTCGGGCTGTGGATCGACGCCAGAGTCCGTCGATTCACTGCTTCGTGGCGAACGGCGATCGGCCACCCAGATGGTTCGGTGAGCCACGATCTCGTTGCATCAACGTGACGTTGTTGCTGCCCTCGCATCGATCGTCATGAGCCAGCGAGCCGCCCCGGTCGAGACCTCCATCGCCGAGCAGTCTTTGTTTTCAGGATCGTCAACCGTGGTTGACAGTTTTCAGGAAAGTGACAAGTGTGGTTGACGATCCTGAAAAGAGGAACCACCTGCGCGCCCGTATCGAAGAGTGCGCCGTCGTCGACTTCGCTCGTGCCAACGGCAGCAGCGCCCACGATCGCAAGCTATGTTCCGTTGCTGCGCCGGCTCGACGATGAGTGGCGATTGCGCACGGTGCTCCATGAGTTCGGGATGTCTTGGATGGATACGCCAGCGCAGACTAGGGCCGAGCTGATTGTCGACGCCCCGACCATATCGACGCTCGCTGGGATGCGTTTCTTGCCGCCTACGTCGAATATCTGTGCTGGCACGATGGAGTTGACCCGCCAACGTGAGTGTTCGACGACGATCGCTATCTCAACGAATTTTGGTATCCGGCAACGTCATCACCCACGCTTCGAGTCGAGGCCGTTGTGCACTCGCCGGCGGCATTTGAGATCCGCGGCGTGTTGATGTCCGACCGCGAACTTGCCGTCGTCTGATGAACCGCAGCGAACTAGGTGAGGCATTGAACGAGTTGGCCGAACGACTTGATCGCCAGCAGATCTCGGCCCGGCTCTACATCGTCGGCGGCGCAGCAATGCTTTTGGCGTACGACTTGATCGAGCAACCCGCAATATCGACGCGGTGATCCTCGACCACCGCGGTCCGGTGATCGCTGCTGTGCGCGAGATCGGCAGGGACCGCGGGTGGCCGAGTAGGTGGTCTTCGAGCACCGAGCATTGAGAATCATTGCGGCATCACCGATTCGGCTGTTGGCGATGAAGGCCCGCGCTGTACGCGCCACCGATCAGGCTGACATCGCTCGACTTGCGAAGTTGACCGGAGTGACGACCGTCGAAGCAATCGCCGAGGTAGTCGCCGAACTGTTCCCAGGGGAGCCGCTCTCGGCTCGCAGTAGAAAGGTCCTCGAAGACATTTCAGCGACTGGTCATGATTCGGTGGGTGGGGCCGGTGAGCGGCGGAGCCAGGGGTCGCGGTACTGCTGGGCGCGTGCGCGCTTCATGCCGTCCATGCCCTCGGTGTCGAGAATCGAACGGAACGTGCGGCCATCGGGGGCGGTGGCGTGCGGGGCCATGCTCAACGTGGCCGCATCGTGAGCGAGCGCGGCTCGGCGAGCTGCTGCATCGCCGGCTGTGTCGGCGGCGGCATCGATGGCCCGGCGGTTCAGCTCGACACCCTCGCGGGGCATGCGCGCGACGCGCTGCGCCAGGTCGAGCACCCGTTTGTGCAGTTCGGCGTCTGGTTCGACGGCGAGGACGATGCCAAGCTCGCAGGCCTGTGCGGCGCTGATCGATTCGCCTGTGAACATCAAGAACTTCGCCCACTGTCGGCCGATGACCGGCACCATCGTGGTTGCACCGACGAGGCCCAGTCGACCCTCGGGGAAACCGAACTGCGCCCCCTCGCCGGCGACCACCAGATCGCATGCCGATGCCAACAGCAGTCCGGCACCGAGGCAGTGCCCGTGCACCTCGGCAATGGTAGGCAGGCGGCTCGCGGCGAACCGCTCGTAGAAGGCCGCTGCCGATTCGAGGAATCGCACGTCGTCGATCGGGCGTTCGCGCTTTGCATTGCCGGTCAAGTCGCCACCCGCGCAGAACGAGCGGCCGGCCCCGCGCACGACCACGCAGCCGATTGCCGGGTCGGCCTCGGCTGTGGCGAGCGCCTCGATGATCTGATCGCGGGTGCCGCCCGGCCGCGCCGAGATCGCGTTCAGCACGGCGGGCCGGTTCAGCGTGATGATGGCGATGCCGTCGACGGCTTCGTAGTTGATCTCGTCGTAGTTCATGTGCACCTCTCGCTGTCCGCCAGACAGTATCCCGGCGCCTTGAAGTCGGTTTCGATCACCCGTGTGCGTCACCGGCGATGCGGGCGCGGGCCTCCGCCAGGCAGGCGGAGGCGTCGCGGTTGCGGCGCAGCGTGGGGCAGTGCCGGGCGTCGGCACCACGGGCGTCGATCGCCGCTTCGGTCGGCTTCGCGAAGATCGGGTGCGGGGTGACCTCGAGGATGATCTCGAAGCCATCGGTCAGCAGCAGGTCGAGAAGCTGGCTGCCGCGTACCGGCTGGATCAGGTTGCGCACCCAGTAATCGGCACCGAGCGCGCTCCCGGCGACCTGCCCGCCGGTGACGGCCGAGTAGAACGGCACTCGCCCGTCCGCCGGGCGGATGCCGGCAAGGCGTCGACGGAGCGGTTCGGCGAGCGGTTCGAGCAGGCACGAGTGAGCGGGGTACTCGACCCGCACCCGTGCTGCGAACACGCCAAGCCGTTCGCCACGCTGCAGGAGTTCGGCGAGCGCTGCCTCACGTCCCGAGAACGTAGTGGTACCGGGTCCGTTGTAGCCGGCCACCCACGCATCGTCCTCCAAACCTGTGAGCACCTCGGCCACTTGGTCGCCGTCGACGTTGAGCACCACCGTGCCGCCATTCGGTCGTTGCATCTGCAACAACTCGCCCCGTGCCAGCACCACCTCGACGGCGTCGGCGAGACTCAGCGCTCCGCACACATGGGCCGCAGCGATCTCCCCGAGGCTCGTGCCGGCGACGGCATCGCACCCGACCCCTTGCTCGTTCCACACCGCAGCGAGCGCGACCTCCACCGTGAACAACATCAGCTGAAGGTCGAGGATGCCCTCGAGGCGCGCCGCGTCGCCATCGGCGATGGCCTGGCGGACGCTCCATCCGGTCCTCGGCAGCAGGAGCTCGTCACAGCGCGCAACCGCGGCATCGAAGGCTGGCGAGGTGTGCACAAGGTCACAGCCCATGCCGGGCCACTGCGAGCCCTGACCCGGGAACAACTGCACGATCCTGGGTGTCATGCGTCGAGTTTCACACGTCGCCCACATCGCGCAGCGGGCGAACGTCCCTTGGTAGGTTCGAGCCCGAGCCACGAGTCCAAGGGGATCAACATGAGCGTCATCGTCGAGGACCGGGACGGGGTCCGCATCGTCACGATCGACCGCCCGCAGGCCGGCAACTCGTTGAACGGCGCTGTCGGCCAAGGACTGGTCGACGCGCTCGGCGACGCGGCGACCAACGACGATGTCCGCTCAATCGTGATCACCGGTGCCGGCGAGAGGATCTTCTGCGCAGGGATGGATCTGAAGGCGTTTGTCGCGGGCGAGGACCTCAGCGCCGTGGGGGCCGGGCTGGCGATGCTGGCCGGCTGCCCGAAACCGGTGGTCGCCGCGGTCAACGGAATTGCTGTGGCCGGCGGGTTCGAGGTGGTGATGAGGTGTGATCTTGTGGTCGCTGCCGAGCACGCCAAGTTCGGCATCCCCGAGGTGAAACGCGGTCTCGTCGCAGCGGGGGGCGGAACGCGCCTGCCGACACGAATCCCGCTCCAGATCGCGCTGGAAATGGGCCTGACCGGTGAGCCGATCACGGCGCAGCGCGCCCTCGAACTCGGTCTCGTCAATCGGGTAGTTCCGGCAGCCGACGTGTTGGACACCGCGTTAAGGCTCGCCGCACTCATCTGTGCCAACGGTCCTCTTGCTGTGCGGGCGACGAAGCGGCTGATGCTCGAAGAGGCCGGCCCCGACACCGCCGCTCACGTCCGTGAGATCACTCGCCCGGTGTTCGCCAGCGAGGATGCCATTGAGGGTTCTCGGGCATTTGCCGAGAAGCGCCCCGCCCGTGTGGAAGGGCCGCTGACGGTCGACCGATCGGTACCCTACAGGGGTGGCTGTGATGATGAGTGAGTCCTCGACGCAGGCCCGGGGGCAGAGCTGGGGGCTGGCGGCGATGGGGCTGGCGATCTCGGCATGGGGCCTCACCAGCGTGTTGATCAAGTCGATCGACATGGACGCGCTGCCGCTCGCGTTCTGGCGGTTCGCCGTGTATGCGGTGCTCATCACCGCATGGGTACGCAGTCGCGGCGGTCGCATCAATGTGCGCGTGATCAAACGTTCGGCACCCGGCGGGTTGTGCCTGGCGGGCGATGTCATGTTGTTCTTCATCGCGGTCAAGTTGACCAACGTGGTCAATGCCACCACCATCGGGGCGCTGCAGCCACTGGTCGTCGGCGTGTTCGCGGCGCGCATGTTCGGCGAGCGGGTGCGGCCCCGCGAGATCGTTGCCGCGCTGGCTGCGATCGGCGGGGTCGTCGCGATCGTGGTCGAGTCGGCCGGGACACCGGAGTGGAGCGGAGCCGGCGACCTCGCCGCAGCCGGGACGCTGTTTGCATGGAGCGGTTACTTCATCTTCGCCAAGCGCGCCGCTGGGAGGCTGACCCCCGTGGAGTACACCGCCGGCACATCGTGGTGGACAGCTGCTGTCGCGCTCCCGATCGGACTCATCGTCGGTTCCGACATGACGCCGCCGCCTCGTTCGGAGTGGCTGATGCTGATCGGGCTGATCATCCTTGGTGGCGTGCTCGGCCACGCGATGATGAACTGGGCGATCGTCCGAGTCCCGCTGTGGCTCGGTTCCACGCTGACGCTGCTGATCCCCGTGGTGTCGTCGATCGCTGCGTGGGTGTTCCTTGATGAAGCGCTCACCGGTGTGCAGGTGATCGCGATGGGCGTCGTCGTGGCCGCCCTGGCATCGATCGTCATGAGCCAGCGAGCCGCCCCGGTCGAGACCTCCATCGCATAGCGACCGGCCGTCCGACTGCACCTACATTCCGAGGGGGTAGCCGCCACTGACCTTGATGGTCTCGCCGGTGATGAAGCTCGCTTCGTCCGAGCACAGGAACAGCGTGGTCGACACGACATCGTCCATCGTGCCGAGCCGATGGACGAGCTGGCGGTTCTCGACGAAATCGTCGATCATCGCCGGCGGTAAACCCTCGAGCGCGTTCTCGGTGGCCATCAATCCGGGGGCGATCGCGTTCACCCTGATTCGGTCGGGGGCGAGCTCGGTGGCGAACGCAACAGTCAGGCCGCGCACGGCCAGCTTGGACACCCCGTACGGCGACGAGGTCAGGTAGCCGGCGATCGAGGAGATGTTGACGACCGCTCCGCCGCCTCGCTGGCGCATGCTCGCTTGGCAGGCGACGGTGCAGTTGACGACACCGATCACGTTCACGTCGAACAGGGAGCGCAGCTCGTGGCGGGGGAGTACCGAGAACGGCTGGTTGTAGTGCAGCAGGTGCAGCCCGGCGTTGTTGATGCAGATGTCGACGCCGCCGAACTCCAGGGTCGTGCGGGAGACGGCGGCCTCGACGGCGGCTTCGTCGGCAACGTCGCAACCCACGGCAATGGCACGGGCCCCGACAGCGCGCAGCTCTGCGGCGGTCCGCTCGCCCGCGTCGCCGTCGATGTCGGCAATCACGACTGCGGCACCCTCGGCGGTGAACGCCCGCGCGAACGCTCGGCCGAAGCCGACCGCCCCGCCCGTGATGAAGGCGACCTTGCCGATGAAGCGGTCGGAGCGCTCAGCCATCGTTGACCCACTCGCTCAGCTCGCCCAGCAGCCCGAGGTCGAGCCCCAACGAGGCGGCCACCTCACGAACCACGGCGACGTCCTTGGCGAGGAACGGTCGCGCGGTCGCGACCAATGCCTCGGGTTGGAGATGCTGGAACAGTGCGAGTGCGAAGCTGTTGCCGCTGCATGTCGCGAGCGTGTCCGCCAACCGGTTGGGGGTCACGGACATGGCCTCGGCGAGCCGCGCTGCATCGACGGCCATGCGTAGGTTGACCGTGAACAGCAGGTTGTTGATCAGCTTGACCCGCTGCGCGTCGCCGATCGCCCCGACATGGATGATCGGGTCGGCGTACGCCGCGAGCACCGGGCGGACCCGTTCGATATCGGCTTCATCGCCACCGAGTAGCAGCGTCAAGCGACCGGCACGGATCTGGTCGGCGGTGCCGCTCATCGGTGCGTCGACGACATGCACCCCCAGCGGCGCACGATCGGCAAGCTCGGCCACCAGATCGGGGCTGCCGGTGACGTGGCTCACCAACGTCGCTCCAGGCTGTAGTGCGCCGACCACCCCATCGTCGACCACCCCATCGTCGAGGAGTAGTTCGCGGAGCTGGGCATCCGAGAACACGCACACGATCAACACATCGACCGAGGCGGCAAGCTCGGCCGCATGACCGGTGACGGCGATACCCGCAGCGGTGAGCTCGTCGCGCGTTTCGGCGCGCCGGGCGAACACCGTGACGCCTTGACCGGCGGTCACCAGCCGGTCCACCATTGGTCGGCCCATCTGCCCGGCACCGATGAACCCGACCCGCAGATCGGGAGCGGTTGTCGACGGGTTCACGATCAGCCCTCGGGTCTCGCCAGGAGGACTCGCTGGACGAACGCGGCTTGCATCTCGATGATGTCGTCGTCGGTCGGCTCGTAGGAACTGCCTGCACCTTCATTGGGAAAGTGCTCCAGCAACCCGGCCAACATCATGCCAGCGGCGCGACGGTCGAGGGTGTAACTGCGCCTGGGCCCGAACGTTGCGGCGACCGCATCACCGAGGGCGCTGACCACATCGGCGGCCGGCGCGAGTACCGACGCATCGATGGGGAACCCTTCGGTCCAGGCCCGCAACACGCCGGTGTAGCTGCGTTGTAGTGCGAGGAATCGGTGCAACCAACGTCGGAGTTCGCTGCCGTCATCACGGGTGTTTGCCGCTGCGGCGAACTCGCCCAACACCGGGCACATCTGGGTCGCGCACTCCGATGCCAATGCGATCATCAACTCCAACTTGTCGTCGAAGTAGCGGTAGTACGTACCGCGCGCCAAAGCAGCTTCGGTGACGATCTGGTCGACGTTGGCGGCGTCGTAACCGTTGGCTGCGAAAACCCGGCCGGCTGCGTCGAGCAACGTTCGCACGGTGCGCGCGCTTTGCGGGCTGAGGCCGGCGAACGGCGCGGCGACCGGGATCTCGGAGCGATCCGGCAAGGTGGCCAATGGCCCGATGTCGGGCATCGGAGGAGGAAGGGTGTTCCACGTACTGTCGCGTCCGTCCGCTGCATCGAGCGGGACCACGGCGGCCCAGGAGCCGAGAACGAGATGGGGGGTCTCGGGAAACAGGAACAGCTGGATTGCCGTTGCCAGGCTGTCGAGCAGCCTCGCGTCGCTGAGGCCCGGGCGGTACACGTGGCGGATGTAGTTGAACCTCGCGCACAGCGACAGCGTGAGGATTGACGCCGCGTCGGGTTTCGTCCCCTCGTACCCGCCGTAGCGGAGGACCTCCGAAAACCACACGGTGTGCAGGTCGACGAACGTGGCCAGGCGGCGGCGCAGCGGGGCCTGAGGTGAGCTGACGTTGGCCCACTCTACGAACATCGCCGAGTAGCGATCGAACACCGTCGACCATTCCTCGAGCCAACGATGCATGTTCGTGAAACCTTCGGCGGTCGGGCCGAGTGGTCCGAGCCGCTGATTGACGCGAACCAGTGCTCCGCCGGCCTCGAGCATCAACTCGACGAAGATTGCTTCCTTGCTCTCGAAATATTGATACAGCGTTGCCCGCGACGTGTCGGCGCCCGCAGCGATCTCCTCGACCGCAGTGGCATGAAACCCTCGCTCGGTGAAGCACACCAACGCGGCGTCGACGATCTGCTGACGGGTCAACGCCCCGCGTGATCCAACGACGGGGCTGTTCGGGCCGTAGCTGGACCGGCGAGTGTGGGGCGGCTGACCGACCACGACCGGGGTGTCGCTGCTGGCGCTCATGTCGGTTGTTCCCCTCATAGACGTAGGCCCCATCGATCCGGACTTCATCTGACAATCGTGTCAGACTAGTTGATCAGGTCTACGAGAGGATTCGATGAGCTTTCAACCGCTTCCGGCCGTCACCGATGACACCGCTGCGTTCTGGGAGGGCGGGGCCGACGGCGCGCTTCGGATCCATCGCTGCCGTGTGTGTCGCACCTGGTTCCATCCCCCCGCACCGGTGTGCCCGCAGTGCTTGTCGCTCGATGTCGGACCCGACGAAGCGTCCGGCCACGCCACCGTCGCCGGGTTCAGTGTCAACGTGCAACCGTGGTCGCCTGACATGCAGGTGCCCTACGTGGTCGCCGTCGTCGCGCTCGACGATGCGCCGGGGGTGCAGCTCACCACCCGCCTCGTCGACATCGCCCCCGACGAGGTGTCGGTCGGCATGCCGGTCCAGGTGCGGTTCGTGCAGGCCGCCGACATCTGGCTGCCGCTGTTCGGTCCTGCTGACGCGACGAAGCCGGCCACGTCATGAGCGCCTTGCGGATCGGTGAACGCGACGCGGTCATCTCCGGTATCGGCCGTTCGGTTGTCGGCCGCAAGCTCGGCCGGACCGGGCTGTCGCTCTCGGTCGAATCGGCGCTGGCCGCACTCGATGATGCCGGCCTCGGTCGCAACGACATCGACGGCCTATCGACCTACCCCGGGCTGATGGACGCCTCGCCAGGCATGTCGCCGACCGGCATCACCGAACTGCAGGATGCGCTGCGGTTGAAGCTCAACTGGTACTCGGGCGGGCCCGAGACCCCGGGACAGCTCGGTGCCGTGTTCAACGCAATCGCTGCGGTCGCAGCCGGGTTCGCCAACCATGTACTGGTGTTCCGCACGGTGACCGAATCGTCGGCGCAGACCCCGCAGCGGCGGGCCAGCGTGGTTGGTTCCGGCAGCGGCCGCGTCGGTGGCCCAATGCAGTGGATGGTGCCGTTCCATGCCGTCAGCGCAGCCAACTGGGTCGGTGTGTACGCACAGCGATACATGCACGACTACGGCCTGACCCGGACCCAACTCGGCCAGATCCCGCTCAACCAACGCCGCCACGCGGCGCTGTACGACAAGGCCATCTTCCGCGATCCGCTCACCCTTGACGACTACCTCAACGCCCGCATGGTGTCGTGGCCGCTCGGGCTGTACGACTGCGACATTCCCTGCGACGGGTCGTGCGCAGTCATCGTGTCGCGTGCCGATGCCGCGCCGGACCTGAAGCAGGTGGTCCGCATCGAAGCAATCGGCTCGGCACTCACCGGCCGCAACACCTGGGATCAGCGCGCCGACCTCACCGAGACCGCGGCGCACGACGCCGTGCCGATGATGTTCGCGCGAACGAATCTGACCATCGACGATGTCGACACGGTGCAGCTGTACGACGGCTTCTCGTTCCTGACGATCACCTGGCTTGAAGCCCTCGGGCTGTTCCCCAAGGGCGAGGCGGGGCCGTGGCTCGAGCCGGGCGAGAGCCGCATCGGTCTCGGGGGACAGATGCCCCTGAACACCAACGGTGGCCAACTGTCAGGCGGTCGCCTGCACGGCTATGGCTACCTTTACGAAGCCTGCGCGCAGTTACGCGGCGAAGCCACCGGTCGTCAGGTGGAGGGTGCCGAGGTGGCCGTCGTCGGCGTCGGCGGCGGCCCGCTCGGCGGGTGCATCATGTTGACCAAAGACCGCTGAGGCGGTCGGCGACCGTTCAGCCCCGGCCGGGTCAGCCGAGTGTGCCGGCCTCGCGTAGGGCGCTGATCTCGTCCCAGTCCATCCCGGCATCCATCAGGATCGTCTCGGTGTCTTGACCGAGCTCCGGTGCGGCACCCTGGGGCGCCGTTGGCTGCTCGTCGAACGACATCGGAGATGCGACGATGCGGAACTCGATGCCCTCGTTGTCGGTGAGTTTCGGCAGCATTGCGTTCGGCTCGATCTGCACGTGGTTGTGTACTTCCTTGACATCGAGCACCGGAGCCCACACCCCGGAGAACCCGTCGAGGCGGCGGGTCCACTCGGCGAGGGTGGCCGAGGCAAAGATCCCGTCCAGCACCCGCACGCACTCCTCACGGTTGACGTAGCGGACGCCCATGTTGGCGAAGCGCTCGTCGTCGACCAGGTCGGGCCGTTGCATCACCGCGCACAGCTCGCCCCAGAACCGGTCGGCTTGCAACAGCACGAGGTACAGCCACCGGTCGTCGGAGGTGCGGTACCAGTTGGTCAGCGGGTTGCCGGGCGAGGTGCGGTTGGGCAGCATCGGTGTGTCCTGGTACGGGGCACCGACCAGATCCGGTGACATCGCCCACATCCCGACGCTCATCAGCGATACGTCGACGACCGACGGCTCGCCGGTGCGCTCGCGCTTGAACAACGCGGTCGAGATCGCCCCGGCCAAGGTGGTGCCGCCCTGTAGATCGAAGAACGCCGGCGGCTGGGACGGGGGAGCGTCGTCTCCGATGCTGTCGAGCATCCGCTTGGCGAATCCTGACGTTGCCCAGCCTGCGGCCAGGTCGTACCCGCCGGTGTCGCGCATCGGTCCGTGGCTGCCCCAGCCGGTGCCGCGGGCGTAGATGATCCTCGGGTTGACGGCGCGCACGTCGTCGACATCGAGGCCGAGCTTGGCGCGCACCGCGGGGAGGTAGCTGGTGAGGAACACGTCGCAGCTGGCGGCGATCTTCAGCAACACGTTGCGGCCGGCGGGCTTGGCGAGATCCACGGTGATACTCCGCTTGCCGCGGTTGGGGATCTCGTTGAACGGGTTCGGGCCGTTCTTGTCCAGGTTGAGCAGGTTCTTCAACGCCCGCTGCGGGTCGCCTGTCGGGGGTTCCACTTTGATCACCTCTGCTCCGAGGTCGGCCAAAATGGCTCCGGCCGCTGGAACGAACGTCCATGCGGCAACCTCGAGGACTCGGACTCCTGCAAGTGGTTTGGACACGTCATTCTCCCGGGGTCGGTCAGTGAGGTTCGCAGTCTGACACAAGCGTCAGGTACGTTCGAAGAATGAGCACAACGAACACGTCGAGCCCGACCTTCACCAGGGACGAGGTCGAGGATGCGTTCAAGCACTACTTCCTCACCGGCCCGGTGATGGAGGACTGGATCGCCTGGTCGCAGTTGTTCACCGAGGATGCCGTGTACTTCGACCACTACTACGGCCGGTTCCACGGGCCGAAAGAGATCGAGCTGTTCCTCGAATCGACGATGATGTTCGGCCGCCACTGCTACACCTCACTCGTTTGGTGCAACATCGAGGGCAACCGGGTGGTGTGGAAGGGGATCAACACCGCCGATCATCCCGACCCGACGCAGCCGCCGTTCGAGTTTCCCTCGCTGCAGATCATCCACTACGCCGGCGACGGCAAATGGTCCTCGGAGGAGGATTGGTGGATGCAACCGGAGATGGTCGTCTACGCGAAGGGGTACTGGAAGGCGTGCCAGGCAATTGACCCTGATTTTCCCGAGGCGATGTCGCGCCGCCACTGGGGCGACATCGAATGGGCCCGCCCGCCAGCCGGCCACGTGGCCCGCCCGTCATGGTGGGGGCGCGAGAACGAGGTCCCCAAGATCAAACGAGTCGAGGACATGACCTTCGGCGAGCGGGTCTGAACGCCAGTCGCGCAAGTGGCATCAGCTGCTGCTGTTGTAGCGCGTGACGAGATCGCAGATCTCCTCGCGGGCGGTCAGTTGCCACAGCTCCATTCGTCCTCCCGGTCCTACGGGTGCTGCGCGGCCAGTGACGCCGATTTGCGGATCAACTCCACGACCAGCGGACCGAACGCCTCCACCTTCGGGTTCACCCCGGCGCCGGCGAGGAACCTGCTGTAACCCTGCTCCAACACGATGCCCAGCTTGAACCTGGCGAGCACGATGTAATAGATGATGTCGGCGGTGGAGCGGCCGGAGTGGACTTCGTAGTGCGCGCACATCTCCTGGATCGTCGGCATCCCGTTGAGGTCGACGTAGTGCTGCATGTCGTCGCCGTCGGGAGGCCACGACACGAGGATCCACCCGAGATCGAGCAGCGGGTCGCCGATCGTGGTCATCTCCCAGTCGATGATCGCCGCCAGTTCGGCGGGAGCACCGTGGCGGTACATGACATTGGCGAATTGGTAATCGCCGTGCATGATTCCCGGCGACCAGTGCTGCGGCTGATGCGTGCGCAACCACGCTGCGGCCTGTTCCAGGCCCGGTAGGTCGCGGCAGCGGATCCGTCCGAGGAACGCGAGCCACCGGTCCACCTGGCGTTCGTGGAAGTGGTCGGGTCGACCGAAACCCTCCAGCCCGCGAGCCTTCCAATCGACCTTGCTGAGCAACGCTGCGCCGCGCACCAGCTCGAATGCCAACCCGCGGCGGGCAGTGAGATTGCTGTGGAACGGCTCGGCCCAGCCTCCAAGGTCGGTCGGCGACCACCCGTCGACAGCCTCCATGATGTAGAACGGCATGCCCAGCAGGTCGGAGTCGTCGGAGCCGGCGATGTAGCCGGCGTGGGGAACATCGGCACCGCGTAGCGCCTTCACCAACCGGTGTTCGCGGCGGATGCCGTCGAGGCGTTCATCGACGGCGCTCGCCGGTGGGCGACGCATCACCATCGTGATGCCGCCGCGCTCGATGGTCGTCAACTCGTTCTGCGAGCCTCCCTCCAGCGACCCCAGCTTGGGCACCTCCCCGGTCCCCGGCACCCCCGCGTCGTCCATCCACCGCGCGAACCGCTCGGCGTCGATCGGCTGAGTGGTGTCGCTCATCGGGTGCTCCTCCGGTAGTCCGGCTGCCCCTCAGACCAGAACTTGACAGTACTGTACAGGTCCTTCGACCTGTGAGAGATGAGGCGCCGTGGCGTGGGATTTCGAGACCGACCCCGAGTACCAGCAGAAGTTGGATTGGGCCGACAGCTTCGTTCGCGACGAGATCGAGCCGCTCGATCTGGTGCTCGGCAACCCATACGACAAGAGCAATCCACGGGTGATCGCGCTCGTCAAACCGTTACAGCAACAGGTGCGCGATCAGCAGCTGTGGGCCTGTCACCTCGGCGCCGAACTGGGCGGCCCCGGGTATGGTCAGGTGAAGCTGGCGTTACTCAACGAGATTCTTGGCCGGTCCAGTTGGGCACCGACGATCTTCGGCTGCCAGGCGCCCGACTCCGGCAACGCCGAGATCCTTGCCCACTACGGAACCGACGAGCAGAAAGCCAAGTACCTGCAACCGTTGCTGAACGGTGAGATCTCGTCGTGCTACTCGATGACCGAACCGCACGCCGGGGCCGATCCAACCCTGTTCACGACCAGCGCCGTCCGCGACGGTGACGAGTGGGTGATCAACGGGTACAAGTGGTTCTCGTCGAATGCTCGCTACGCCAAGTTTTTGATCGTAATGGTGGTGACCAACCCCGACATCAGCGCATATCAGGGCATGTCGATGTTCATCGTCCCGGCCGACACACCCGGTGTCGACATCATCCGCAACGTCGGCAGCGGCACCGAAGCCGAAGCCGAAGCGAGCCACGCCTACATCCACTACAACAGCGTGCGCGTGCCTGCCGATCACGTGCTCGGCGGCGAGGGGCAGGCGTTCGTGATCGCCCAGACCCGCCTCGGCGGCGGTCGCGTCCACCATGCCATGCGCACCATTGCCACCGTCCGCCAGGCATTCGACATGATGTGCGAGCGGGCACTCGCGCGCAAGACGCGCACCGGGCCGTTGGCGTCGTTGCAGATGACCCAGGAACGCATCGCCGACAGCTGGATCGAGATCGAATCGTTTCGCCTACTCGTTTTGCGCACCGCCTGGTTGATCGACAAGTACAACGACTACAACCGGGTCCGCAAAGACATCTCGGCGATCAAGGCAGCGATGCCGAAGGTGCTCTACGACGTGGTTCAGCGTTCGATGCACCTGCACGGCTCACTCGGCATCTCCAATGAGATGCCGTTTTCACGGTGGATGGTTTCGGCAGAGGCGCTGGCCCTCGCCGACGGACCGACCGAAACCCACAAGGTCGTCGTCGCCCGCCAGGTGTTGAAAGAACACCAACCCCACGAGGGCCTGTTCCCACGCGGTCACCTGCCCACACGCGCCGCCGCAGCACGCGCCAAGTTCGCCGAGTTCCTCGACCACGAAGCCGCCCAACTCTGAGCGGGACGCGAAAGAGGACCGGACCAATGGGGATGGTCCGGTCCTCTTGATCGCCGGCGCTGTCTCGAACCCGGGTGGAGGTGAGACTGCGCCGACCACTGATCGACACCGGGGGAGGTGTCAATCAGCAGGTGGGTTGGTCAGCCGTCGGTGTCGTTGACATCCACATCGACATCGACATCCTCAATTGAGTCTTGGACATCGTCGACGACGGAGCCGACATCATTTTCGACATTGTCATCGACGACGTCGCTGCCGCACGCTGCGACGGTGAACAGGCCAACAACGGCCAGGGCGCTCATTGATGCTCGACTGATTCTCACGGTTGGCTCCTTGATCATGCTCGCGTAGGGGTGCACGCGTTTTGCTGTGTCACCCATTCCCCATGACGAGGAGTCTCAAACCTCGCCGCCGTGGCCGCTGTGGCCGGAACGATGTGAGACGCGGTCCGTGGCCAGGATGTCGAGCAGGGCCCGAATCGGCACCCACGCCCACGTCGGCCGACTTCCGAGCTCGTACCGCACCTCGTACATCGCTTTCTGGAGCAGGAAGGCGTCCAGCAAATCGCGCACGTCGTCGCCGCCGGCGGGGACCACCCGGCTACCGTCGACCGCTTCCAGGTACGCGGTGACAAACACCGACGAGGCCCACTGCTTCCACACGACCGCCCACGGTTGCAGCTCTGCCTCTGCGGCGATGCCCCGCTCGAGTGCGTCGAGGGCACCTTGGCTGGCGGCATAGTCGAACGACCGGATCATCCCGGCGACGTCGGCGAGACAACTCCGCTTGATACTCCGCTCGCCGATCGGCCGCGACGGCTCACCTTCGAAATCGATGAACGTGAAGTCGCCACCGCGCTGCAGGACCTGGGCCAGGTGAAGGTCTCCGTGAATGCGGATTCGGTCGCATTCGAAGAGGTGATCGGTGAGTGGGGCGAGGCGGGCGAGCAACGGTTCCTCGCCGATGGCGACGAGCTTGTCGATACCAGCGATCGTTGCGCGGTGATCGCTCTTACGCACAGTGTCGAGCAGGCTGATGACATCGGTGCGCATGCCCTGATACAGCGAGCGTTGATAGAGGCGGGTGAACGGTTCGGGCCGGAAGCGGTCGCCGGGCGCACCGGCCAGCGCGAGGTGTAACTCGGCGGTGCGGACGCCAAGTAATTGCACCCGGTCGATCATCTCGACGAGCGGTTCGGGCAGCTCGTCGGTGGCGTCGGGGCGGCTCAGCAGATCGGGCATGCCCGTGACGACGGCACCGGCGATGGCGGATTCGTAGAACCGTGACGAGTCGGCCCGAAGCACGGTCCACAGATCGCCGTCGCTCGGCACATAGCCGACGAGCGTGGCGACAGTAGTGGCCGCACCACCGTCGACGGGTCTGTGCACCAACGTGCCGTGCAACGTGGGTACGGCGGTGAACCCGCTCGCGTTGAGCGCGCCGAGCATCTCGGGCTCGGGATGGATGCCGGTGGCAACACGACGCAGCACCTTAAACACGGCCTGTTCGTCGACCACACACGAGGTGTTGCTTTGCTCGGCCCCGAGCGGGCGGATCGTCGACGACCCGTCGGGCCCAGCGGGCTTCAGCCGGCGCTTCGGTCCGAACGGTTCTCCGCTGATCGAGCCTCCACCGCCGGCGATGGCTTCGCCCGCATAGATCAACCGGACCAGACGGCTGATCACCGCTGTGTCGGTGGTGGCATCCACCAGGCGCCATCCGGGTGACAGCGTGCCGATCACCGCGGAGTCCGGCGTGGTGGCGACGGCACCGATCTCGTCGCCCGCGTCGTCGTGGGTATGTTGGGCGATCACCGGCATGAAGTACCGCTGCGGTTCTGCGGTGGTGAAGTCCACCTGGGCGATGATTGCGAGGCCACCTGTGGAACGGATCGACATCGATGCGCTGATGTCGACATCGGCGATCGCTCGGTCGTGATTGCCGAACCACCGCTGCTGCGACACGTGGCGGGGGAGAGCCTTGGCCAGCGATGCCCGAGCGGCGCGGTCGAGCGGTGCGCCACGCTCGCCGAGCGTCACCTGGGGCACCGGGCCGACGGGACGCTCGACCGTGACGGCGTGGGTGGGGAGGCGCAACCAGTAGAAGTCATGCGCGCCGATGGTGATCGACCAACCGTCAACGGTGATCCCGTCAAAGGTTGTCTGACCGAACAGTTCGACCGGGCGGACGCCGTCGTAGTCGGCGAGTCGCAGTGTGACCTGTTGCGCGTGGCGGGAGAAGTTGGCGACCACCACCATGTCGTCGCCGGGATGATCGAGGTCGCGTCGCAGGAACGTGAGCACCTTGGAGTTGTCGGAATCCAGCATCACCATCTCGCCGCGGGCGAACACCGGGTGGCGTTGACGCAACGTGATCAGGCGTCGCATCCACCACCACAGCGATGACGGGTTGCGCTGCTGGGCTTCCACGTTGACGGCCTCGTAGTGATGGGCGGGATCGACGATGACCGGCAGGAACAGCTGATGTGGGTTGCAGCGCGAAAACCCGGCATTGCGATCGGCGCTCCACTGCATCGGGGTGCGTACCGCGTCACGGTCGCCGAGGTACACGTTGTCGCCCATGCCGATCTCGTCGCCGTAGTACACCACCGGTGTACCCGGCAGCGAGAACAGCAGTCCGTTCAACAACTGGATCATCCGCCGGTCGTCGTGCAGTAGCGGGCTCAGCCGGCGGCGGATGCCAAGGTTCACTCGCATTCGAGGGTCGCCGGCGAAACGGCGGTACATGTAGTCGCGCTCTTCGTCGGTGACCATCTCGAGGGTCAGTTCGTCGTGGTTGCGCAGGAACATCGCCCACTGGCTCGACGGTGGGATGTCGGGTGTCTGTTGCAAGATGTCGACCACCGGCGTGCGGCTCTCCATCTGCACCGCCATGAACAGCCGCGGCATCAGCGGGAAGTGGAATGCCATGTGGCACTCGTCGTCGTTGCCGAAGTAGGTGACTGCGTCTTCCGGCCATTGGTTCGCCTCGGCCAGCAGCATCCGTCCGGGGAACTTGGTGTCGAGATGGGTGCGCAGGTCGCGCAAGAACTCGTGGGTCTTGGGCAGGTTCTCGCAGTTCGTCCCCTCCTCTTCGAACAGGTATGGCACGGCGTCGAGACGGGCAGCGTCGACGCCGAGGCGGAACCACTTGTCCAGCGTGGCGAACATCGCCCGGCGAACGTCGGGGCTCTCGAAGTTCAGGTCGGGTTGATGCGAGTAGAAGCGGTGCCAGTAGTACTGCTGTGCGACCGGGTCCCAGGTCCAGTTCGATGTCTCGAAGTCTTGGAAGATGATGCGCGCCTGCGAGTACTTGTCGGGGTCGTCGCTCCACACATAGAAGTTGCGGTACCTGCTGCCGCGCGGCGAAGTGCGGGCCCGTTGAAACCACGGATGCTGATCCGAGGTGTGGTTCATCACCAGTTCGATCACCACGCGCAGGTCGCGGGCGTGCGCTGCCTTCAAGAACCTGCGGAACGAGGCCATATCGCCATAGGCCGGGTTGATCGAGTTGTAATCGGCGATGTCGTAGCCGTCGTCGCGTAGCGGCGACGGGAAGAACGGCAGCAGCCACGCGGTGTTGACCCCAAGGTCGACGAGGTAGTCGAGGTGCTCGGTGAGTCCGTCGAAATCACCCGTGCCGTCGCCATTGCTGTCGGCGAAAGATCGCACGTGGAGTTGGTAGATGACGGCATCCTTGTACCAGTCGTGGGTACCGGTTGCGGTCATGGAAGAGCCCGAATCTGCAAGATGTGCACTCCCGTCACGTTGGGGTCCAAGATGACGCCGTTGCGCGCCCCGGACCATTCGTAGGTGTGGCCACCGAAGACGTCGACCACCTGATAGCGATTCCACGGACCGGGGCCGAGCGCATCGAGGTCTAACGTCACTGTGCCGGCCTGCACGTTCCATTGGTCCGTCGAGGCGACCACGACGATCGGGTCATCGCACACCGGATCAGCTGCGGTGTGGTCTGCGCCGCGACTGGCGGACCCGGTGGTCTCGGTCGTGTACGCCGAGGTCTTCGAGTAGACCACGATGCGTTCGTTGTCGCAGTGGTGGAAGCGGAGCGTGCGGTCGTGGTGCAGGGCGCGGAATCGGCGGCGGATCTGGTTGACCAAGGTGATCTCGGCGGTCAGGGTGGCCGCGGCAGACGACCACGTGGACAGCTGGTACTTCTCGCTGTCGACGTACTCCTCGGCACTGCCACGGGCAACGCTGGCCATGGTCTCGAACGGCGGCCCGTAGATGCCGTACGACGCGCTGAGCGTGCCGGCCAGCACGAGCCGCTCGACGAAGCCGCCACGATGGCCCTGTTGCAGCTCGGCGGTGAGGATGTCGGGCGTGTTCGGCCACGAGCATGCCCGGAAGTGTTCGGCCGCTTCACCGGTGGTGAGGGTGGTGAAGTAGTCGCGTATTTGGCTGGGAGTGTGCTGCCAGGGGAAGTGCGTATAGGACTGGGTGAAGCCAACCTTGGCCAGTTGCAGCATCACCGTCGGCGAGGCGAACGCCTCGGCGAGAAAGATCACGCCCGGATCGTCTGCGTGGATCGTGGCGATCATCCACTCCCAAAAAGGAAACGGTTTGGTATGGGGGTTGTCCACCCGGAACACCCGGATGCCGAGGCGGTGCCAGTGGCGGACCACGTCGGCGAGGGCCTGCCACAGCTCGCGCCAACGCGGTGTGTCGAAGTTGAACGGGACGATGTCCTCATAGCGTTTCGGTGGGTTCTCGGCGCAGGCAATGGTGCCGTCGGGCCGGAACTCGAACCACTCGGGATGCTCGCTGATCCACGGATGATCCGGGCTGCACTGGAACGCGATGTCAAGCGCGACTTCGATGCCCCGCGTGTTCGCTTCGGTCACGAGCGTTACGAGATCGGCCTCGGTTCCGAGTGACTGGTGAATGGCGGTGTGCCCACCGCTGCGATCACCGATCGCCCACGGGCTGCCGACATCTGAGTCGGTGGCAACCAGGGTGTTGTTCGGGCCCTTGCGATGCGACCGCCCGATCGGATGGATCGGAGGCAGGTACACGATGTCGAACCCCATCTCGGCGACTGCATCGAGGCGACCGACCGCGTCGAGCAGCGTGCCATGCCGGCTGGGGGCTTCGTCATCGGAGGCGACGACGGTCGATCTCGGGAAAAACTCGTACCACGCAGCGCAACCCGCCAGCACCGAGCTGACGGTGATGTAGTGCGTTCCGCTGTGGACGCGAACCGCGCTTCCAGCCGACGCGGTGGCGTGGTGCAACGACACCTCGTCGAGATCGGTCGGGAGCCCGGCTTGGCGCTTGCGCGTGATCCGTCGCTCCCACGTGGCGACATCGTCGATCCACGCTTCGACGACGAACTCGACGGTGCCGATCGTGTCGAGGGACAGCTTCGCGGCGAACCGGTCGCTGCCCGCAGCGTTCATCGCGACGCTTTCCCAGCCGGTCGGCGCGCCCACTGCTGTGCGGCGGTGCAACACCTGGGCGCGGATCTCGTCGTGTCCGTCGACACACACGGTTGCACACACCGTGACGGTGTCACCAGCGGTTCGTTTCGCCGGATAGCGCCCACCTTGCACAGACGGCTGCACATCGAACACGGCGATGCGGGCGGGAGGGGCGATGCCGGCTGGGGGACGTGCGGCGGGCATGGCGCTCGGCGGCGCAGATCCAGCATTGTGTTCGCCGGTCACAACGAATTGATCATCAGCCACCGCACCACTATTGCCGCTCGACGCGCCGCCGACGCGTCAGACCAATCCAGTCGAAAGTCTGGTTTCGATTCCGGCATGCGCGGGTAACGCCAACCGTCGGTTCCGATACCCACAACGATGCTTCGAGAGGTGAACCATGACAACCAGGAACGACCGCCCGAGTCGAGCCAACGAGTTGGTCCAGCCGCCCAGATGGGCCCGTCGGGCCGCATGCTCGGGGCGGTCGGCGCTGTTCTTCGGGTACGCGCTCGAGCGAGACGAGCAACGGCTCGAGCGGGAGGTGCAGGCGCTGCAGCTTTGTGCCGAATGCCCCGTTCGGATTGTGTGCAGAGACCATGCTCGGAGCAACCGCGAGCTGGGGATCTGGGGCGGCGAGGACGATCTCGCCCGCAAGCGGGCGATGCGCGAGCATGCCAACGAGGTCGAGTTCCTGGCACGCGGTGGTACAGAATCCGGGGCTGCTTCGTCGTAGCGAACGTGCGCTGGTCGCCCCCCAGCTGCGATCCGGCCGGCGATCAGGCGGCGATGATTCTCGCCGGCACACCGACCGCGGTTGCTCCATCGGGCACATCGGTCATCACCACGGCGTTGGCACCGATCCGGGCACCATCGCCAATTCGGATGTGTCCCAGGATCACCGCACCCGCGCCCACCTCGACGTTGCGGCCGAGGATCGGCGCACCATGGTCACCGATTTCTTTGATGCCGATGGTGACGTTCTGGCGGATGATGCACCCGTCACCGATCTCGACATACCCGTTGATGACGATCCCCGAGTGATGGTGGATCTCGACTCGGCGTCCGATCCGCACGTCGAAGGGGATCTCGATTCCTGATTTCGAGCGGACGCGCCGCTCGCCCCAGCGATACAGCAAGCTCAGTGGAACGCGCAGGGGCCGATTGCGGACGCTCATTCGGAGGTTGCCGAACCGGTGCACCACGAGGGCCCGAAAGCCGGGCGAGTGCCAGTCGCGCCCGTGGGCCCGGAAGTCCTCGGCGATCAGGGAACAAAAACCGATCCCGCCAGGGTTTTCATACGCCCGGTTGTCGCCGTCGCTCGGGCACTGCCCGCAGGTCGACGGGTCCCCGACCTCCACCTGTTCGCGATCCATCTGTTCGCGATCCACCTGTTCGCGCGGGGTGACTCGATCGCTGGCGGCGGAATCACCACTGCGTGGGGCGCCGTGCAATACGGTGGGGCGAACAGGCCCTACAACGGGCGCGGCTCCTCCCTGCTCGGACTTCCACATCGTTGTCATTGCGTCCTTTCGGCGGCGTACCCAATGAGAGTCGGTGACGGTGAGCGTCCAGCACATCACCCGCTGTTCATCATCGCAGACTATCGAACGATGGCGGTGATCAGGTATGGGTGCGGCAGTGCGGCGGTTGGTGTTGGGGGATCGCCCGGAAGCGGCGGGGTGGGCGGCGGAGGCATCGGGATCGGTGATGGTTCGGGAGCCAGAGTCATCACCGTCGATACCCGGCGGTGTGATCTGCGAAACCAGGCCGTAGCCATCAGGATTGGCTCGCGACGGGTAGCGTCCGGCTGCGTCGGCACCCGATGGTGAAACGACCATCGTGCCAATCGGCGTCGACATCGTCGCTGAGTTCGCGGACGATACCGAGGCCGCGTCCTGAGCGCTGGGAGGTTGACGCGATCTTCCAGCTGTGCGTGGACAGCTCGGGGACCTCATCGCCCGAGGTGTGGCTGACGACGTTCAACCCCCACGACCGCGGATCGCTCGCGTCGACCACAACCGACACTTCGGCACCGCTGCCGTGCTCGACAGCGTTGGTAACGAGTTCGCTGACGATGAGCTCCAGCTCGGCGATGGTGTGCGGATCGGCCCCGGCCTGACCGAAGAACTCGGTTACGAACCGTCGCGCCGCCCGGGCGCTCTCAGGAGCCGATCCGTACCTCTGCTGTTGGCGAGGGCTCATGATTGCATCAGGCACCGCCCACCAGTCGAGCCTCACGAAGCGTCCGTCGTCTCCCAGGCAGGTACCAGACCGATCTCGTGGGCGCGCATTGCGGCCTGGGTGCGGTTGTTCACTCCGAGCTTGCGAAACGTTTGGCGCACGTAGGTGCGGACCGTCTCGGTCGAGATGAACAGCTCTGCGCCGATGTCGGCATTCGACAATCCTTGCCCGAGCATGGCCAGCACCTCGCGTTCGCGCGGCGTGAGCTGACGCCCGAAACCGGCGAAGCGACTTCGTTTCGATTCGGTCGGTGCGACCGGTTCACCCCGCGCGACCTTCTCGAGGATGGACACGAGCTGCTCTGCCGTGGAGGTCTTCGAAACGATGGCCGATACCCCGGCATGCAGCGCCGCGGGCACGAACTCGCCGGCAGTGTTCCAGGTGTAGAGCACAACGTGGTCGACGAAGGGTCCGTTGATCATCGCCTTGGCCCGGTCGAGGGCCTGCCGCCTTCCGCCGAAGGTGTCGAACAGGGCGATCTCGGCGCGAACGTCGGGTTCGTCGCCAACTTCGATGTCGACGATGCGGACCCGTTCCGGGAATTGGCCGACGATGCTTGCCAGCCCGCGCACGATCACATCGAAATCGTTCACCAAGGCAATCCTGATCGGGCGCGTGCCGATGGCCTCGTGTCCAGGGAGCGCCGTCGATGCGGTATCAACAATCATTGGATGCACACGTACCCCCGTTCGGGTGACCCCAAACCTCGGGACTCAAACTTCTGAACTGGCCGTTCCGCTGGCAGGTGACACCAGATGATTCACCAGCTCCGATATCGATGCCGAGGCGTGACACACGACGGTGTCGGCTCCTCCGTAGTAGATGTCGAGTCGATCATCGTCGGGCCGGTGGACCGCCCCGCACGGGAAGACGACGTTGCCCACGTCGCCGATACGTTCATACGGCTCCGTGGGTGACAGCAACCAGTCATGGCACCGCTGGCGGACGACCCACGGCTCGTCGAGATCCAACAGAGCTGCACCAACGCGGTAGATCGCGCCTGACATCGTGGACCGAACACCGTGGTAGATCAGCAGCCACCCTTCCGATGTCTCGATCGGAGGCGGTCCGATACCGATCCTGGCGGCATCCCACCAACCTCCCGGCCGGCGAGTCATCACCTGCTGCGGCTGCCTCCAGCTCTCCAGGTCATCGGGCGAGCGAGACATCCAGATGTCGGCTGCGCCGCTCGTCGCCACAACCGGGCGATGAAGCAACAGCCACTGCCCGTTCACCCGCCGGGGGAAGAGGGCTGCGTTCTTGTCCTCGGGCGGGATGACGATGCTGCCCTGTTCGATGCTGCCGAAGTCGGCGGTGATGGCGAGATAGACGCATGGCCCGGGCGGACCGTACGCCGTGCAGGTGATGACATACCGGTCCAGCTCGTCGACGAAACTGACGCGTGCATCCTCGAATCCCCACTGCCACGAGATCTGGGCTTCGTCGGGTTGCAACAGGGGCTCGGGATCGACCAACCAGTTGGTGACCCCGTCTGCCGATCTGGCGACGTGGATCGACGACAAACCGCGTCGGTCCTCGATCCGGACGAGCAGCACGACGTCACCGTCGGGAAGTCGGGTCGCTCCAGGGTTGAAGACCGAGCTCGCCGGAAAGGGAATGTCGGCCGCAGTGAGGATCGGGTTGTGGTCGCTACGACGAAACACGCGCCGTCTCCGGTGCCGGGTTGCGGCTGATCGATGCATGCTTCACGCTTCGATGCGTGTGCGCACAGCGGTGAAACGACAGGGTCGACTCGGCCCCGCAGTTGCGGTTGACATCGTGGGGTCCCAGCCCGTCGAAACAGGCACCGGTGGCCGCGTTGCCGACAGCGACACCGAGCCGGTTGTTGCCGAGGAACCACGACCATGCCCGGTCAACGGCCAGCATCGACTCGGAGCTTCTTGTCAGCGACCACGCGGCGGCGTGGGCATCGGCCATCGCAGTGGCTTCGAGCGGTTGCTCGTCGCCTGACCAACGCACATCGCGACTGGCCTCGACACCGAGGTGGCCAGGGAAGCGGTAGTGATCGCCCTGTTGGCAGATGGCATCGAGCCAGCCCAGCAGCTCGGTTCCGTTGTCGATCATGGCGGGATCCCCAAGCACGGTGCCCACACGCAGGAGTGCTTCGGCCATACGCGGATTGTCGTAGCTGAGTCGTGGTTCGAACCAGTGCCACGTCCGGTCCACCTGCAGCTTCCACCGCATCATGACCGGACGCATCCGCTCCAACGAACGCATCGCCTCCGGGTCGAGGTGGGCTGCGGCGGAGAGCCCAAGCGCGGTGTACGCGAGTGTGCGCGTCGGCGCGGAGGCTGCGTCGAAGTCGGCGGTGAGATCGAGCATCAGTTCGAGGGCGTCGGCGCTGAGCAACGACTCCATTGCCGCCATCTCGCCTAGACCCCAGACGGCGCGACCCACATGGTCGCCCGCGATGGGCTGGTCGAGCCACCGGCGATCCCACGACATGAAGTTACGCATGGTGCCATTGGGTCCTGCAGCGGACCGAAGGTATGCCAACTGGCGGCTGGTGTTGACATGCCATCGCGCCGCAATCGCGGGTATCGAGCTCTGCGCGAGTCGCGCGCTGATGGGCAGCATCCGCCCGACATCGTCAACGCAATAGCCCTCTTCCAACCGGGGGACGAGACCACGCGCGTGCTGGAAGACGGCGGTGTCGTCGGTCAGCACGTCGAGGTGCAGCGTGGCGAGCTGCACGTCGAGTCCCCGCCTCGGCCGCGAGGCCAGGACCGGAGCTGTGCGACGGGTGGTGAGTCGAGATGGCGCGCTGATCTCCAGCAACAGCTCGGCGATGGTCCGCCCGACGGCCGGCCAGGCCATCGACTCGGCCACGCGGTGAGCGGCGCGTAGCGCTTGGGTCCGGATGGGGCCGTCGAGGAGCAGAGCGTTCACCGCCGCGGCGAACGCCCTCGCGTCGCCGAAGTCGACGAGGGTGCCGGCTCCATCGGCAAGGATATCCTGGGCGTATCGATACGGCGTCGACACAGCCGGGCACCCGGCTGCGACGGCGAAGGTCAGCGCCCCGGAAACGATCTGATCCGAGCCCGCATAGGGGGTACAGAACACATCGGTAACCGAGAGCAGTTCGGCAAGCTCGCTCACGGCCAAGAAGCGGTCGAGGAAGATGACGTGACCACCAAGGCCGAGCTCGTCCACCTTGCGTTCGAGGCTGGACCGGTATGTCTCACCGTGTCGGCGTTCGACCTCGGGGTGGGTGCGGCCGGCGATGACGTACACGGCCGCTGGGTTCGCGGCAACGATGTCGGTCATCGCGTCGAGAGCGAGATCGATGCCTTTCCCAGGCGACAGCAGGCCGAAGGTGGTGAGGACGGGACGCCCTATGCCGAGACCGAACTGCCGGCGCACGACATCGGCGTCGTACTCGTCGTACATCTCGATCGGCGCACCATGAGGCACGATGCGGATGCTGGAAGCCCGGCAGGTTTCCTGTTCGAGTAGTAGCCGGCGGGCGGTCGCGGTGAACACGGTGACGGCTGCGGCGCGGCGGCACAGCTGATGGATCACCTGGGTCTGGCCCGCGGTGAACGGCGACAGGACTGTGTGGAGCGTGACGCTGATCGGCACCGTGACGCTGTTGACGAGATCGAGGAGATGACTGCCGTCGTGACCACCGAAGATCCCGAACTCGTGCTCGATCAGGACGGCGTCGAAGCCTCCGTTGTTGATCTCGGTTGCGGCTGCGGTGTAGCTCGATCGGTCGTCGCGCACGATCCGCCGTGACATTGCCCGGTGATCATCGCGAATCGTTCGGGCCGTCGGGAGCGCGGCTGCGGGCAGCACAGAGAAGACCGTGACCTCGACGCCCGCCTCGATCAGGCTGTTTTCGACGTCGGCCGTGAAGGTGGCGATTCCACACGCCGTGGGTGGATACGTCCCGATGAGCGCTACGTGCATACGACATACCTACCCAAGTTCACCCGTTGGCAAACGACCAGGGCCCCTTCTCGGCCCTTCTCGAGCTTCGACTGGGGCTCGCGCCGTCTGGGGATGGTGGGTGATGCCCGTCAGAGCTGCCGATTGACCTCGACATCGGTCTCGGGCTCGTTGGTGATGAACGAGAATCGGCCGTCGGCTTCCAGCACCCCGATGCGGATTTGTTCGATCGACGCGATCCCGTGCTGGCGCGCCTCGGAGTGGATCTCTTCGACGGTGAGCCGCTCCAGCCGCATCGCCCGCTGGTTCAGCTGCCCGTTGCTGATCACGATCACCGGGACACCTTCGACCCCGCTGCGGAACCGCTTCGACCGAAAAGCCACGTAACTCGTCGCCACGACGATGAGCGTGAGCGTTCCCGCGGCGAGTACGGCACCCGTGATCGACATGTCCTCCTGCGTGATCGCTTGTTGAACAACGTCGCCGAGGACGATCAACAGCACCATCTCAAAGCTCGACATCTCGGCCAGTTCGCGCTTGCCGGTTGCGCGCACGAGTGTCCACAGCACGACGTACATCACTGCGGCGCGAGCGATGAGTTCCATCAGGGAAGCACCCAGGTCGTGATCTCGAATCGATCGATGAGCGCAGCGCCGATGGTCACGGTGACCACGGAGGTCCGCTTCCATTGCACGCCCGGCTCGACGCGCATGTCGAGAGCCATCTCGAATCGGTCGCCGGCCGTCTCGGGCTCGGTTGCTTCGACGGTGACGGGAGCATCGAACACATAGGTGACGTCGGTGTCGTCGCGCTCGATCGAGCTCGGGTCGGGCGACACGGCATTCTGGTCGAATGCTTCGACGTAGCCGGAGCTCAAGGTGATGCCGATGTCGCCGGCGAAGCCATGGGGCGCGATGAGCAACAGGCGCCACGGCACCGCCAGACCGGGGCGGGCAACACGCGGGTAGACCAGTTCGATACCAATGTCGCCAGTCCCCGTGCGCCTCTCGGTCGCGCTGCGTACTCCGAGAAATCCGGTTGCCCCGATACCGATCACAGCCACGATGATGGCGAGGACACACCGGCGCGCCGCGCGGTCGTGACGCCCTGCCCGCAAGCCGTCGTCAACGGGGAAGGTGGTACCGGGGTCGGCCTGCATCGGCCGCGCGGTACCCGGCGCCAACGGGGTTCACACCTCGGGCGCCGACGGCCTGACTGGGGGCCGAAGCTTAAGCTTGTCAGGGAGTGCAAGCGCGAGCGGGTCGAGCCGGGCAAGCAGCTCCGGGTCGAGGTCGGGTTGCTCGGTCGTCAGTAGTTGGCGGACGCTGACACCGGCGGCTTCGGCCCGGTGGACGATGTCGGCGGCCGCGTCGTAGCCCAGTTCGGGAGCGAGCGCGGTCATCAGCGCGGGCGTGCTCTCGGCGTAGCTCGCCATCTGCGCCACGTTCACCGTGATGTCACGAATGCATTGGCGTAGCGGTGCGGCGACCGCGCTGAGGAGGTCGATCGAACTCAGCAGGTTGCGGGCCATCACCGGTAGCGCAGTGTTGAGTTGCAGGGTCGACATCGTCGACGCGAACACGATTGCAGCATCGTTGCCGACAACCTGCGCGGCAACTTGTTGCACCACCTCGGGAATCACCGGGTTGACCTTGCCGGGCATGATCGAGCTTCCCGCCTGTAACTCAGCCAACTGGATCTCGCCGAGGCCGTTCGCCGGCCCCGAACCAAGGAGGCGAAGGTCGCCGGCAATCTTGTGCAACGACAGAGCGACGCTGCGCAGCGCTCCGCTCGTTTCGACGACCGCATCGTGGGCGCTCTGGGCTTCGAAATGATCGTGAGCCTCGGTGAAGTCGATGTGTGTACGGTGGCTGATCTCCGCGGCAACCAACCGACCGAAACCCGGTGGAGCGTTGAGTCCGGTGCCGACCGCGGTGCCGCCGATAGGGAGTTCGCACAGTCGCTCGCGCACGCCTTGCAGACGCTGAACCGAGAGCTCGGCAGCCCTGGCCCATCCACCAACTTCCTGCCCGAATGTCATCGGTACGGCATCCATCAGATGAGTTCGTCCGGCCTTCACGGTAATCTCGTGCCGTTGCGCGAGGGCCCGAAGTTCGCCGCCGAGGGCCACCAGGGCCGGGATCAGCTCATCGACGATCGCTCGAGCCGCGGCGATTCGCAGTGCCGTCGGGACGACGTCGTTGGACGACTGCGATGCGTTCACGTGGTCGTTCGGGTGTACCGGCTGGCCCAGTATTTCGGCTGAGCGATTGGCGATGACCTCGTTGACGTTCATGTTCGTGCTGGTGCCAGAACCCGTTTGGAACACGTCGACGGGGAACTGGTCGCGCATCTCGTCGTTGACGATCTCCTCGGCGGCGCGGGTGATTGCCCCGGAGAGGTGGACGCTGATCACGCCTGACGCGGCGTTGACGGTTGCGGCCGCGGCTTTCACGAGTGCGAGGGCCTGAATGAGGCGGGCCGGCATCGGCTCACCCGAAATCTGGAAGTTGGCGATCGCCCTGTCCGTCTGCTCGCCCCATCGTTGTAGTTCCCGATTCATCGCCCGTCACCGTCGGCTCGTCTCGCTCCCGGGCGGATCACGGCCGGGCCAAACCTTGTACGTAAGAGTTTCGACAGGGGTTGGCCGGGGAACCAGGAACCGCTGAGCCGTTGCGTGCGGACGTTCCCGCGCAACGGTGACAGCCCGTCACGCCAGCAGACACGTGCATCACCAGCACTAACAGACTTGGAGCCCACATGAGCGAATCGGTACGAGATATGGCCGGAACAGTACGCGACATCACCCGGGACGCGACGGGATCCACGGTTCATTCGCTGTCGGACCTCGTCGACCATGCCCAACACCGGATCAACCGTCAGCGACATGCGGCGCGGCGCACTCGCCAGCGCCGCGAGGCGCTCCTGGTTGCGCTGCTCGTGGCAGTGGCTGCGGTCGTCGTGTTTCGTCGTCGGCGTGGGGCAGCCGAACGCGCTGCGTCGACAGCGTGAGCCCAAGATTCATCTCACGCTCGAGATCACGACGCAGCACGCGCCGGACGACCTGAGGCCGTCGTCGCGGGTCGCTTCGTCGCCCGGTCCTTTGCCGCCTTCGTAGCGTTGGAAGCACGACGCGACGACTCGCTACGCGACTTGGCAGCAACTGCCGTTGCGGCCCCGATCTCGGAGTCGGCGCCGGCGTTGGCCATCCCCCCGGCCCAGTCGGCCAGGTGTGAGCGCACGAACCACTGGTAGCGCTCGAGGACGCCGGTTTGTTGAATGAGCAGATCTTCGGACACCGGGTCGATCTCGGTGACATCGTCGATCGATTCGCGATGCGCCGTGATCACGCCGGTGTACACCACGTCGAGGGCACCGAGATGGGCCAACGCGTCGGCCCGGCACAGGCCGTAGTCGTCCCACGAACGAGCGGACACGAGGTTCCCCGGCAGGCCGTTCGGTACGCCGCCCATGGTGGCGATTCGCTCGGCGAGATCATCGACCATCACCTGGACTCCGGCGTACTGCGGGTCGAGCATGGTGTGGACGCCGATGAAATTCGCTCCGACGACGTTCCAATGGATGTGTTTCAGGGTGAGGCTCAGATCGACCAGCGCCACGAGGCGAGTCTGCAACACCTGCGCCACCTTGCCGCCTTCGGTGGCGGATAACCCCGGCACGGTGAACGATGCCGACCTGCTGGAGGTGACGGGCTGACCGGTGCGCCTGGTCGCAGTGGCTCGCTTGGACGCGGCTGAACCCTGGTCGGGACTACTCATTGCTACTCCCTTGATGGTTGATGAACGCAGCCGAAATACCCCGTCGACGACTTTCTCAAACGCTCAACCGGCCGGCGCAGCTTCGGTATCGAGATAGGTGCGCAGGCGCTCCAAGCTGCTGGCGATCAGCCGTCCGACGTGGACCTGGCTGGTACCGATGATCTCGGCGATCTGCGCTTGGCTGCACTCTTCGAAGAAGCGGAGATAGATGATGCGCTGCTCGCGTGGTCGCAACTTTGAGATCACCTCGGCGAGGACCTCGCGGTTGAGCACCATGTCGATGTCACCCATATCGGCGCTGTCGCGGTGCTGCACGTCTCCGGCGACATCAAGAGCAGTGGTCCGGTATGCGTTGTTGGCCTCGAGCGCTTCGAGCACAACGTCCTCGGTGACGTTCAACCGCTTCGCGATCTCCTCGACCTTGGGTGATCTGCCGAACTCTTTGGACAGATCGTCGGTGGCCGCATTGACGGCGGGGCGAATGTCTTTTGCACGTCGCGAGACGTGCACGCTCCAGGTGTGATCTCGGAAATGTCGCCGGATCTCACCGACGATCGTCGGTGTGGCGAACGCACCGAAGGGGACCCCGTGTGACGGATCGAACCGGCTGATCGCTTTCAACAGACCGAGACGACCCACCTGCAACAGATCATCGAATGGCTCACCGCGATCGGTGAAGCGACGAGCCGCCCGATGGGCGAGCCACAGCGTCCGTTCGACGATCTCGACCCGGAGATTCTCGTCGCGGGTGGTGTGATACTCCGCAAGTGCGGAATCCACCCACTCTTCGTCGGCGTCGGTGCTGTATTGCATAGCGGTCACCCGCGGCTCTGCTCCACCGACGCCCAAATAACGGCGCGCCCATCGTTCAGATCGATGCCGTGATCGGAACATACCGCAGACAGCACGGTCCGGCAGAGGACGAGGTCGGGGTGGTTGACATCGAAGTCGTCGATGACGGTGGTGCCGCGCACCGTGAAGGAACCACCCGATACGTCGAACTCCACGGCGATCGTGCAGTCGGCCCCGTGCTCGATCAAGGCGACCATCACTTCGCTCACCGCTACCTTGATGTCGTCGATTTCGTCGACGTTGAACCCGGTCAGCGAGGCAACCCCGCTGGCGGCGAGGCGGGCAACCCTGGACAACGATGGGTCGGGGGGCAGTTCCAGGCGAACCGGTCCGACGGTGCGCACCTGGACCTCGTCCGTCGCCACATCGACTGCCTCAGCCACGTTGGCTCTCGATATCGAAGTGGTCGAGCGTCCCGGTGATCTCCAACAGTCGGGTGACCTCGGGGCCAACCGATCGTAGAACCACTTTGCCGCCGCGCTCGCCGGCACGACGGGTCGCGCTCAACAAGCTGCGTAAGCCGGACGAATCGATGAAGAAGACGCCGGCCATGTCGAGTACCACATCGCCAGGACTCGGTTCGTGGTCTGCACCGTCGGCAGCGAGTTGGGCTTCGCGTTCGGCGATGGCGAGTTCGAGGATCGGCCCGCCGGCCATGTCGATGTCACCAGCGATGACGATCACGCCATCACGTGAAACGGTCGCGCTGAGCGAGTCGATGCTGTTCGGTTCTGTCATGGGATGGCGTCTCCAGTTGATGGGATCGGGTAGTGGGGCACAGTCCGGCCCCGAGGTCGGTGCGAGGGTCCCGCCCGACCGAATGATGTTACGACTCTCAGCCTGCGTTGAGGAACCGCCCTCACTCGGCGCAGGCAAAGCACTGATGCCCCTAGGGCCGGGCTGCGCCCAGACGCGTGGCGACACGTGCCCAATCAACGTGCTTGATCGCTTCGCCGACCCATGTGGCCCGGTCGTTGCGATGGGTGAGGTAGTAGGCGTGCTCCCAGACGTCGATGACGGCGATGAGGCACGAGTTCGGCAGCACGTGGTGCTGATGGTCATGAAGCGAGACTGCGTAGATCTGGTCAGCGACTGGATCGTACGCGAGCGCCCCCCACCCCGAGCCCTGAACCCCCATCGCGGCAGACGTCCACAACTTGGTGAGTCTTTCTGGCGAACCGAATTGTGCAGTCAGTTCCGTGCCGAGGTCGGCGGATGGTTTGGTGGGCTCCGGCGACAGGTTCTCCCAGAACAACGAGTGCAACGTGTGCCCAGCGAGGTTGAAGGTGAGCGAACCGCGAAGTGCGGTGAGGGTATGGGCGTCTGACGGATCGGCCTCCCGCATCGCTCCGGCAGCCTCGTTGGCTCCGTCGACGTAGGCCTGGTGATGTTTCGAGTGGTGCAGTTCGAGCGTTGTCGCATCACACCATGGTTCCAGCGCGTCGTAGGCGTACGGGAGGTCAGGCAGGGAGTACAGGGGTTCCATGAGCAGACCAACTACCCCGGTAGCAACGAACTCAAACGTCATGTTTTTCAGACCTGGACGAGGCCACGCGATGTTTGCCGACATCCACCACGGGGCAACTCGTGTCATGACCAGAGTGTTGATCGCTGTCGACGAATCCGATACCTCGATTGCCGCCGCGCACACCGCACATGAGCTGTTCGGCGATGCAGCGACATATCTGGTGGTGAACGTTGCCCCGATGACGTACTCGTCGAGTGTGTGGGGATACCCGGGCATGGAATGGGGTGTTGCGTACCCCGTCACGCTTCCTCTTGCTGGGTCAATGGCAGCGTCGCCGGTCGTCGCCGACGCAGGTTCGGCGTCGATCGATGACGGGGACGCGGCCGCCGCCGATTTAGCCGAGAACCGTGCTCGCGCTATCGCCGAGCGCGCCGACCTCCCTGCCGATGCCGCTGCGGTCGGGGAAGTCGGCGGCGATATCGCCACGGCCATCCTTCACGCGGCCGACGTCAACGGCGCTGACTTGATCGTCGTCGGCTCACACGAACGCGGATGGTTCTCCCGACTGTTCAGCCCGTCGGTATCCGATGCGTTGGTGCGCGATTCGACGGTTCCGGTACTGATCGCGGCTCGCCGCCACGACGGCTGACCAGCACGAGTAACATTCGCTGACGCGCCCCACAGCGCACGGGCCGCCGTGGTCCAGATCTGCTCGTAGGAGGTTCCATGTCCATGCGAAACATGTCCAAGCGAAACATCGTTGTGTCGGCCGTCGCCGTTGCAGGGTTGGCGTTCGTGCTCGCCTCACCGTTGTCGGTGTTCGGTAGTGCGCGCTCGTCGATCGGCTCGAACGCTGCGGCGACGCAGGCGTCCAAAGCGTTCACTGCCGTGCTCACCGGCGCAGCCGAAGCTCCTGGGCCGGGCGACACTGATGGCACCGGTGCCGCAGCTGTCTCGATCACGCCCGCGAGCGGGGAGGTCTGTGCCGATCTGCGCGTCGGCAACATCGCCACCGCGACCGCCGCCCACATCCATCGCGGCGCCGCTGGGGTTGCCGGTCCGGTTCTGATCACGCTCACCGCCCCGAATCCGACGTCGGCGATCTGTGTGTCCGCCGATGCAGTTCTCGCAGCCGAGATCGCAGCGACACCGGCCGCGTTCTACGTCAATGTGCACAACGGTGATTTCCCCGGCGGTGCGGTGCGCGGTCAGCTTACTGCGCCGGTGACGGCCAGCGGCTCGGTGCAGTTGCTGAACGAGCCTGTGCGTGCATACGACTCGCGCACGGCAACGGAGGGAATCCTGGCCGTCAGCACCACCCGGGTGGTCAGCTTGGCGACAGGAGTGAATGGGGCTGGAGCAACGGTGATTGCGGTGCCGCCGGGTGCTGTCGGTGCGTACGTCCGGCTCACCATCACCAACGCCGTTGGCGCAGGGTTCGTCACGTTGTACTCGAATGCGCTGGCCGTGCAGCCGGCGACCTCGAGTGCCAACTGGTACGAGACCGGCGCCATTGTCGGGGCAGATGCGACGGTCGCCGTTGATGCCCAGGCGCGAGTGAAGGTGTTCGCCGGCGCGAACAGCACCCATTTCGTCATCGACGTGGTGGGCTACCTGTTCTGAGATAGCGAGTTCGCCGGGTGCGGTCCGAAGGGCTGGACCGTACCCGGCGCAACCCTGGTGATGCGTGGCTCAACGTTGGCTCAGCGCATGATCGGTGGGTCGAACTCACACCACACGACCTTGCCACGCCTTCCCGGCGTAGCGCCCCAGCGGGTGCTCACCGCCTCGACGATTCGCAAACCGCGTCCGTGGCCACATCCGGGTCCAACGACCGGTCCCATGATCGGTGGGGCGGGATTCACGTCTTCGACC
>JANNHO010000337.1:0-16097 GCA_031404435.1 Acidimicrobiaceae bacterium
GGCGGCACGACCGCTGTCGCTGAGCAGGGCGGTGTCGATGCCATCGAGGAGGTAGCGGCCCTCACTCGGGCGGTCGAGCAGGCCGAGCACGTTCAGCAACGTTGATTTCCCTGACCCACTCGGCCCAACGATGGCGAGGTGTTCGCCTGGCTGCACCAGGAGGTTGACATCGCGCAGCGCTTCGACCGGCGGATCGGTGTCGAACACTCGCCACACCCCGTCGAGCGCCACCACCGGATGCACGATTCGATCCGGCAACGACGCCGACACCTGCAGCGACGTCGCGTCGAGTGCGGTCATCCTTCAGTTGTCTCGGTGTCGGAATTGGAATCTGAACTGGAGTCGGATCGGCGGCGACGCTGGCCGCTGTCGTGTCCAACAACTACCCGGTCCCCCTCGTTCAAACTGGCACCGCCAATGGGTGAGATCTCGGCGTACCCCTCGGCGCTGAGGCCGACGGCGACCTTGACGAACTCGACGTCGTCGATGCCGTCGCCGTGTTCCACCTCGATCCGCGAGTCACCATCGGGCCCAACGGACAGCGCCGCCACGGGCACGGCAAGCACATCGCCGGCGGTGGACGAGACGGTGATCGAGATGCGTGCCCGCCAACCGAGGAAGTTGGCCAGCATCGTCGGGTCATCGGGCTCGACCACCACGGTGAGTCGGCCCGTGTCGCCACCTTGCTCGCCGCCTTGCTCGCCGCCTTGCTCGCCGCCTTGCTCGCCGCCGCTTTGGTCGCCGGCGGCAGCGGGCGCCTTGATCTCGATGAGCGTGCCGGTCGTCGTGACGTCGGCATCTTGGATCACGATCTCGACCGGCGTGGGGATCACCACCAGATCTGCGTCGGAGGCGGAAATACGTCCCTGCACCAACGTCGTGGTCCCCGACACGGTGGCCACGGGGTCGGCAGGCACCTTGCCGGCTTCGGCTGACACCTGGGTGATGGTGGTCGGCAGCGACGGTAGGAAGACCATCTCGCCAGCCGGCATCTTCGTGCCAATGTCGCTGGCAAGCCCGAACAGATCGAGGCTTGCCTGATTGAGCAACTCCTCGGCCGCACCCACGGCTTCATTCGCCAACGACACGTCCTTCACCTCGAGCGCTTCGCTGTAGGTGAGCTCTGCCAGCCTCAGCGCGTCGGCTGCGGCCTCGATTGCGGTTTGCACCTCGACACCGGTTTGGTCGCGTTCGCTGATCGAGCGGGCGACCGCTGTGTCGGCCTCGACCATTGCCTGGTCGGCCGAACGGAGGTCGGCGTTGAACGTGGCTAGTTCGGCGGCGGTGTACGGCTCGGTCGTGTCGGGGTTCTGCGCGCCCGGTGCCGCAGCGACGTCACGCGCTGTCTTGGCCAGGTCGCGGGTGACCTTGGCGCCATCTCGCGTGGCGATGGCAGCAGCGACGGCGATGAGCGCATCGGCGTTGCGGCGGTTGGCGGTGGCCTGAGCAGCGGGCACTGCGTCTTTCGAGGCTTGCAATGCCTGCTGCTGGCGGAGCAGTTCGGCACCGCTGAGCGGCTTGCCGGCATCGGCAAGGTCTTGACGGGCGCGGGTGAGCGCCTGCTTGGCGTCGGTGACCGCTTTCTCGGCGGCCTGCAGCCGGTCGCGCTGGTCGCCGCTCGGGCCCTCGCTGCTGTAGCCGTTGTCGGCATACATGGCGTCGACCGCTGCTTCGGTGGCGTTGTCGTAGACCCCGTCGACCGGGCCGGGGTCGAAGCCCAGCCGAGCAAGGGCGGCTTCCAGCTGCTCGACATCGGGGCCAGCGGTGCCAGGCTCGAATGGCCGGTAGGTGGGCAGCTCGCCGACGAACACGAACACCGGGCGGCCCGACACCTCCAATGCGACGTCGCCCTCGGCAAGCTCCACGTCGAGCTCGGGAACCTTGGTGATGATCTGGGTGGTGCCGCCACTCGCGCCGACCGAACCGACGAGGCGCAGTGGGGTGGGCTCGTTGTACTGGATGTCGCCGTTGGCGATCAGCCGCGACACCAACGACCGGCGCTCAACCGGCACGGTGATCCGCGACGGCTCGGGCGGTGCTGCCTCAGCGGCTGCGTCGGCGGGAGACTGGAGGTTGCGGCCGACCACGATTCCGACACCCGCCGACACCACTGATGCGGCGACGACGACCAAGGCGAGGTTGCGCCGGCGATGACCGGCGGCCCGAGATGAGGCCATCACTCCTGCTCGCCGAGCTCGGGGAACTCGGCGATGAGATCGTCGACCATGCGCTGCTCGGCGTCACGGCGGGCCTGCGAAACGTTCGCTTCGTCCTGGCACACCTGGTCGTCGGCCCACAGGGCCAGCTCCTCGGCCCGGAGGTCTTCGAGGTCGGCCTCGTCGATCTCCTGTGGCTCACCGTCGATACCCATGGCCGGCACCGTCGCGGCGACTACTTCGACCGACGTGCCGATGGTCTCATCGGACATGGTGCTGTAGCCCTGGAGCACGTTCAGTTGGTTGTAGAGGTACTCGTTGATCTTGTCGGGCGTGTCGAACTCGTTGCTCGAGTCGAGCTTGTCCATGCACTCGGCCCACACCTCGATGGCGTCGGCGACCGCGGGGTCGCTGGCCTGGTCCTCGTAGAGCTCGTTCAGCCGCGCACTGATGTCGGGATCGTCGTAGGGCGACTCGCCATACACGTCAAAGCGGGCCTTGCCCTCGCAGCCGCGCTCGTCCACGGGCGGTGGCACGTATACGTCGCCTTCTTGCATCTCCATGCCGCTCTGGTCGCCGTACAGGGAGATGTAGTACTCGTCCATCTCCTCCTGCGCGAGTGACTCGACGTAGTCCTGGTTCGGATCCTCGAAGCTGAAGCCGCCGTCGGTGCCTTGCAACTCGTAGTTGCGGGCCACGCCGTAGCCGTACTTCTCGCCGTACGCGACGGGGTCGGCCATTTGTTCTTCGTACTCGTCCTGGTACGGATTTGATGCGGAGTAGTCGACTGCCTTGTACTCCCACCCCTCATCTTTCATGCACTCGACGACACCCTGTTGGACGTTCAACTCACCTTCACGCTGCTCGGCCGGGGAGATGTCGTAGCCCATCAGCTTGGCCATCGGGCCATTCTGGAAGTTGAACGCCTCCTCGGCGGCCTCCTCCTTGGGCGAACCACATGCCGCCAGGAGCAACACCGTTGCCGAGGCGCTGACGAGAAGACCTCGGCGGCCCCTCCGATGAGTACGAGGAACAGAGACGGCTGTCATGACAGTTCTGACGTCTAGCTGACCCATTCCGTTCCCGGAAGTTTTCCGCAACATGCACATCCCCTCTTGTTGCATACCGCGTGTGGTGCGGCACGGCCGACTACTTCTCGAAGTTCTCCCAGTACCGGCTCGGCGTTGGTCCGCGCTGCCCCTGGTACTTCGATCCACGCGCACCGCTGCCGTAGGGCCTGTCGGCCGGCGTGGTCATCTGCATGAAGCTCACCTGGCCGATCTTCATTCGCGGGTACAGCGTGATCGGCAGCGTGGCAATGTTGGTCAGCTCGAGGGTGACGTGCCCGTCGAAGCCGGCGTCGATGAACCCCGCCGTCGAGTGAATGATCAGCCCGAGTCGACCAAGGCTCGACTTGCCCTCGATCCGCGAGACCAGGTCGTCGGGCACCCCGATCCGCTCGAGCGTGCTCCCAAGCACGAACTCGCCGGGATGGAGCATGAACACCCCGTCGTCGGCAATCGTGATCAGCTCGGTCAGATTTTCCTGGTTCTGCTTGACGTCGATTACCGCCGATGTGTGGTTGCGGAAGACCCGGAACAGATTTCCGATCTTCACGTCGATTGACGACGGCTGCACGCAGCGCTCGTCGAACGGATCGATCACGATGCGGCCGGCTTCGATCTGCTCGCGCAAGCTGCGGTCGGAGAGAATCACGGCGTCAACCTAGTGGAGCGGCCCAGCGGCCCCGGCCCTCACGGACGTCGCAGGCTCGTTCAGAGTCGACGGTTGTTGCGAACCGGCAGGGGTAGCAGTGTCGTCACGCTCGCCCGCCATGCTGGGTAGACGAGCGCCAGCGCGCCGCCCCATGCAGCAAAGCTGAACCAGTCGTTGAGGTGCACGCCGTGTGTCGCGCTGAGTTGCGCGACCACCGGGCCCGACCACGGGTTCGAATTGACGATCCAACGCAGGCCGACGAGCAACAGCGTGAGCGCGCCGACGAGGCGTCCGGGGTGGCGGGTCATGGAGACATCATCGTGCAGATTCGTACCGAACTTGAGTCGGGTTTGTGTTCAAGGTCTCACGGGGTCGAGATCGGCTCGCGTGGGCGGCACATCGGGGCTGCGGTGCGGCTGCCAGTGGCGCTAACCTGGCGGCGCTCAGTGACGGACTCCGTTGCCGACGCGGGTGTAGTTCAGAGGCAGAACATCAGCTTCCCAAGCTGAGAACGCGGGTTCGATTCCCGTCACCCGCTCCAGTGAAAGGCCAGCTCAGAGTGGGTGCGCCCTCCGAGCGAGCCTCCCGAAATCGGTCGTCGTGCCACTTCGTGCCACTTCCGTGCCACAACGGAATTAGGGTGTCACCGTGGGTCGCAGCCGATGGGGAAGCGTGCGCAAGTTGCCGTCGGGCCGGTTCCAGGCGCGCTACTGCGTCGATCTCGTGTGGCACAGCGCGCCAACGACGTTCCGCACCAAGCGCGAGGCCGACGCGTACCTCGCTTCCGTGCGCTCCGATGTCGACCGCGGGTCATGGATCGACCCCGAAGCCGGCAAGGTGACGTTCGAGGAGTACTCGACTCGTTGGCTCGCGGAGCGACCGCATCTGCGGCCACGCACTCGCGAGCTGTACGAGGGCGAGTTGCGCCTGCACATCCTGCCGGCGCTCGGCGCGACGGAGCTTCGTGAGATCACACCGAGCCGCATCCGAACGTGGCGCGCCGACATGATCACCGCAGGCAAGCCGGGCGCCTCGACGATCGCCAAGTGCTATCGGCTGGTGCACGCGGTGTTCGCCACCGCGGTGGAGGACGGCATCGTGGTGCGCAATCCATGCATCGTGAAGGGCGCCTCGACGGAGCGTCCTGCAGAGCGCCCCGTTGCGACGATTGCGCAAGTGTTCGAGCTGGCCGACGCGATCGCATCCGAGCTCCGCGCTGCCGTGTTGCTGGCCACCTTCTGCGGGCTGCGGCTCGGCGAGATCCGGACCTTGCGCGTTCGTCACCTCGACCTCCTGCATCGAACCGTTCGGATCGAGGAGCAGTATCAGGAGCTCTCCGACGGCACCCTCGTGCTCGGCCCACCCAAGACCGACGCCGGCGTGCGGACGATCGTGATCCCGCAGGTGATCGTCCCCGACCTCGAGCAACATCTTGCGTCGGTGCCCCTCGGAGCGGATGGCCTGCTGTTCACGACGACGAGTGGCGCACCAATGCGGCGGGCGACGCTGTACACCGCGTGGGGCCGAGCGACGAAGGCCGTCGGCATCACCGGGCTTCGCTTCCACGACCTCCGCCACACCGGCAACACTCTCGCAGCCGCGACCGGGGCGAGCACGAAGGAACTGACGGCGAGGATGGGCCAGTCGTCACCACGCGCTCTGCGCTCATCTATCAGCACGCAACACAGCACCCGCAACGCCGCGATCGCCGCCGGCCTCAGCTCCATGATCGAAATTCACCGATCCGCCACATCGTGATGACCTGAGAGAGCGCCAAACGTGGATTACACGGGTGATCCACGCCGACGCTTCGGCACCCAAGTTGCTCCGGCGGTCTTCGCCGCGGTTGTTCCGCCGATCCGCCACACCAGATCGGGTTATTCCGGTAATCGAGCCACCGAACACCGAGGTTACGTTGGGGGTGATGTGCAAGAATGTTCGGGAAACGCAAACCAGGAAGTCGTGTCGGACGTAGCCCTTGCAGAGGTGCGCAACTCCTGGATCGTCGCGCTCCGAGGAGTTGGGAGATGATGATGAACCGTGCAACACGCGCAGCGTTCGCAGCGCTCGTAGGCCTGTCGGCGATCACCGTGGTTACCGTGGCATCCAGCAGCACCGTCTCAGCGGCCGTGACTGTGTCTCGTGCCGAGGTCAGCGGCACCAGACTGCGCATCGATGGCCGAGCCGCATCACAACGGTCCATCACCGTCGATGGCGTTGCGATGGCAACCAGCAGCAGTTCGGGCAGCTTCAGAATCGACCGTTCCGGCTATAGCCGTCCCAACGACTGCACAGTGGACGTGAGCGATGGCACCGGTACCCCGCTGAACGTGCGCCTGTCAGGTTGCACCCCCACGACACCCACGACTACGACCACCACCACCGCCACCACGACCACGACACTCCCTCCCCCGTCGTCGGTGACGATCGCGTCGGTCAGTGCCAGCCCCTCCACCGTGCAAGGCGGCGGCACCTCCGGCGGCACCGTCACCCTGTCGGGTGTGGCACCCACCGGGGGAGCAGTCGTCAGCCTGACCAGTAGCAACACAGCGGCAGTCACGGTCCCGCCGACGATGACGGTCCCCGCGGGTGTGAACAGCTACGTGTTCGTCATCTCCACCTCCCCGGTCACCACCACGACCAGCTCGATCATCTCCGCGACCTTCAATGGCGTCACGCAGACGACCACGATCACCGTCAATCCAGCCCCGATCGTGCCACCACCCACAATCGATTCGGTCGTCATCGATCCTGCAGTCGTCCAGACGGGCACCACCAGAACGTCGGTGTGGTTGTACTTCACGGCGATCACCCCCACTGGCGGGGCGCTGGTGACGCTCACCAGCAGCGACCCGTCGCGCGTGACGGTTCCCTCGTCGATCCTCGTCCCCGCCAACAGCGGGGCAAGCCTCTTCGACGCGACGATCAGCGGCTCGGCGGCGGCCGGCACTGTCACGATCTCAGCAACGTACAACGGTGTGACGAAATCGGCGGTGCTGACGATCTCGGCAACGACATTGTTCCGGATCATCACCGAGTCCCCGCTGCCGAACGCACGAGTCGGCGAGAACTACGCCGGCTTCATCGAGGCGTGCTGCGGCCAAGGCGGTCCGTACACATGGTCGTTGGTCAGCGGCACGGTTCCCGACGGTCTGCGGTTCGCCGGCAACGACCTGAACCTGACACGCACCACCGGCGTGACCGGCGTCGCCACCAGGGTGCAGACCACCACGTTCACCGTCCGAGCACGCGACGGAGCAGGAAACACCGCCACCAAGACCTTCACGCTCACCGTCGACCCGGCCAACCCACTGATCGTCAACAACGGCACCGATGTGCTCACATCCGGACGAGTCGGCGCCTTCTACGAAACAGGTCTGTTTCCGCTCGGCGGCACCCCGCCATGGCGCTGGTCGCACGTCGGCGGCACCCTGCCACCCGGTCTCACCGTGCAGGCGTCGCCGGGTCGAGTCCGCGGCACGCCCACAACGGCCGGCACGTTCACGTTCACGGTCAGAGTCGACGACAGCGCCGGGCAGTTCGCGACCCAACGGTTCACCATCACCATCACCAACTGAAATTTGCCGATCCCGTAACCTCTGAACCACGCGAGCTGATCTTCGGAAGGCATCGGCTGCTGAGGATCGTCTCCGTCCGCGGAGTGCGCCTCTTCGTTCCGCCGAGTAACTGACCGGCTGGCGTGCGGTCACGCGTGGGCTCGACCGGCGTCTCGCGACCAAGGTGCCCACTGGATGCCCACCGCGATCGATGGACAGCAGCACGCGCTGTCCATCGACGTCACCAACCGACTGTCCGCATCATGGCCCGAACTCGTAGCACCCGATACTTGCGTCCGTCACTGCGTGTTTCGCTCGTCTCAAAGCGCTCGGGCGGACACCTGTTTCTCGGCAGTTCCGGGCTTGTTACGCTCGTGTGAGGAGAGGGGGAACACCATGGAGTATTTCGACCTCGGCGACTACACGCGCTCCGTCACCACGACCTCTGACGAGGCGCAGATCTGGTTCGACCGGGGTCTCAGGTGGACCTACGGGTACAACCACGAGGAGGCCGTGGAGTGTTTCCGCAAGGCCATCGCCGCCGATCCGGCTTGCGGGATGGCCTATTGGGGTCTCGCGTACGCCATCGGGCCGAACTACAACAAGCCGTGGGACCTCTTCGAGCCCGACGAGAAGGCGGCTGCGCTGACCGAGGCGAACACGGCGCTCGACACGGCGCAGGGCGTGCCGGGGCTGTCGCCGGTCGAGACGGCCATGATCCGGGCACTTGCCGCGCGATACCCGAGCGACCTCGAGATTGAGGACTTCGGGCCGTGGAACGACGCCTTCACCGACGCCATGCGCCCGGTGTACGAGGCACATCCGGACGATCTCGACGCGGTGGCCGTGTTCGTCGAAGCCGGCATGAACCGAACTCCCTGGCTCCTGTGGGACCTCGCGACGCGGGCGCCAGCGGATGGCGCGTCGACCGAGGAGGCACGCGCGGCGCTCGAGCGTGCCTTCGCCGGCACGCCTGGGGCCTGGGACCACCCCGGGCTCCTTCACCTGTACATCCATCTCATGGAGATGTCACCGTGGCCGGAGCTCGCACTCAGTCATGGTGATCGTCTCTGCGAGATCGTCCCCGACAGCGGTCATCTGCAACACATGGCGACCCACATCGACGTGCTCTGCGGCGACTACCACAACGTGATCACTCGCAATCAGCGGGCAGCGGTGGTCGATCGCAAATTCGAGAACTATGCCGGGAGCGCGAACTTCTACACCCTCTACCGGATCCACAACGTCCACTTCGCCGCGTACGGTGCGATGTTCATTGGCCGGAAGTCGCAGGCGCTCGCCGCTGCCGACGCGTTGCGGCAGCTGCTTCCGGTCGAGACGGTGGCTTTCCTCCCGGACTTCTTCGAGGCGTTCTGGGGCATCCGGTTGCACGTGCTGATCCGTTTCGGGATGTGGCAGGAGATCCTCGACGAGCCGTTGCCCGACGATGCCGAACTCTTCAGCTTCACGACCGCACTACAACGCTACGCGCGCGCTGTGGCGCTGGCGAATCTCGGCCGGATCGCGGATGCCGAGGCGGAGATCGACCTTTTCCACCCTGCTCGCGCTGCAGTCCAAGAGACCCGCTTCATGTTCAACAATCCGGCCGAGAGCGTGCTGGTGATCGCCGAACACATGGCCCAGGGCGAACTCGCCTACAAGTCGGGCCACATCGACGAAGGGCTCGAACACCTGCGCGACGCAGTCGTCGCGTCCGACGAACTCCTGTATGACGAGCCGTGGGGTTGGATGCAGCCACCTCGCCACGCACTGGCCGCGCTGCTGCTGGACCGGGGCCATCATGCCGAGGCGGAGGCAATCTACCGCGCCGACCTCGGCCTCGACGACACGCTGCCGCGTGCCGTCCAGCACCCTCGCAACGTCTGGTCGTTGCACGGACTCGACGAATGCCTCGGTGCCCGAGGCGAGACGGTCGAGCGGCCGCACGTGCAGGCGCTGCTCGCCCAGGCGCTCGCACGCTCGGAGGTGCCGGTCCGATCGTCGTGCTACTGCCGCAGCGCAGCGTGACGGTTGCCCTTGTCGGGCTACGTCTTCATTCGCCTCGTGGTGTAGGACCTTCAACCTGAAGGCGACACTCGACGCGGCCACCGTGTCCTTCATCGTCGCTCGCTCACGGGATTCGTCGTATGTCGTGTGGCGTGCTGGCCCGCCTGTTGGGTCACGAGACCGGCCGTGCTGCCGCCATCAGAACGCGGCGAAGCACCAGGGGGTCGTCGGCCAGCGGAAGAGTCGTTCGGCGAGGTCGACTGCGCCTGAGCGATGCTCCACGACTCGGCCAGCGGCTGCGAGCTGCAGCGCAGAGACCCCACCCATCACCAGCGAACCCAACTCGCCACTGTCCAGCTCGAGATCAGGCGCCGACGCCGTCGACTCACACGTGGCCGCGCCATCGTCATCCACGGCGAGCCGAAGCGTGGCTGGCAACAGGCCCTGACGATCACGAACTGCGATCGTCAGCGCACCCGCCGACCGATACCGGCGGGCGGCCAATGCAGCCGGTGACAGCAAACGCACCCACGTGAAGTCGACACGGTCGCATTCGCTGATCGAGCGTGCGTCGACGGTGAACCAGCGCAACGTATCGCCGGGCGGCCGGGCGTCTGCCGTCACCGAGCTGACCCAGTCCAGCTCGCAGCAGAATCGCCACAGACGTGCCTCGTCGAGCGCCGTCACACCGAGTAAGCCCTCGACCTCGCACGTGGCGCGGGGGCGCCCGTGCTCCCACCGATCGCTCACCGAGTATCGCGCGCACCCAACGATTCGCCCGGCTCGGCGAAGCAGGATCAGCCGCACGCCACCGGGTTCATCGCCCGGTCTGGGCAAGATGCCCGCGTCAACCCTCCACCATCGCTCGGGGATGCCGGTTAAGCCGGGTCGGGTCGCGCGAATCTCGTCGTACACAGCCGATGCCGCAGTCCACCACATCTCCGGATCGGCGATCACCACCTCGGCGTCATCGTCGGTCACGACGGGGAGGAACTGAGTCGTCGTCGCGTCGATGACGAGTTGCACCCGTTCCGTCGCCACGCCGTATCCAAAGCGACCGTAGATCGGGTACTCCGCAGCCACCAGATAGCTCACCACGTCGCCCCGATCGACCGCATCGTGAAAATCCTGGAGGAGAAGTCGTGACGCGAGCCCGCATCGACGATGCGTGGGTGACGTCGTCACTTGGGTGAGCAGTGCCGCCTGCACGACCCCACCGGGCAGCGTCACCTGTGACGAGTGCGAGCGCACGGTGGAGACGATCTGGCCGTCGTCGAACGCAGCACGCGTACGGTCGAGCTCGACCCCCGACCGGGCCCACTCACCGATGCCGGCAACGGGTTTGGAGTGAAAGCCTCTCAGCACCGCGTCGTAGAAGGCTTGGATCTCGTCATCGACGATTGTTCGTAGCTCCAAGGTCATCGCCGGAGGTTAGACATCGGCGCTCGCTCGATACCGCCAGTTTTTTCCGGAGAACGGCTCATGCAAGATAGGGCTCATCACAGCGGCATCACCGACCGATGAACACTGCACGACCAACACTGTACGACCAACACTGTGCGAAGAGCAGGAGGTGACCCAATGACACGCCAGCACATGGATCTCCACGGCGGTGATCTCGTCGTGCTGGCGAACGCCCTCGCCACCACCAGCGACGAGCTCCGCGGTGAGCTCGAACGGCGACCCTGGTACGCCAACGACGTCTTGCGTCGGCCGGAAGTGGTTGACGCAGTGCTGCACGGCACGGGGCCCGACCAGCTCGCGGTATCGCCGCAGCTGTTGTTCGCAGTGCTGGTCCACCGCACGGCCGATGAGTTGTCGGCCAGCGCATGGGTGGATGAGTGGGCAGGGCCAGGCTGCCGCATTCCAGTGTTCGACGTCGAGCCGCTCCTCGAGTTCGCTGACGCACCGGCGCGGTTGCAGTTCACGGCGCGGCTACTCGCCGACTTCGCCGTTCCCGCGGCTACGCCGGTCCCAGCCGATCGTCTCGACCTCGACGAGCTCGTCGACTGGCTCGGCGTGGTCGAGCCGGTCGATCACATCGTGCTGCTGTGCCAGCTGGGAGATCTCGCGCTGTTCCGCGCCGGCGTGTTTGCCGACAGCATCGGCGCTACCGCCCTGTCGAGCGCGCAGGCCGAGCATCTCGGCCGTTCCGTACGGATGACCGACGACGAGTTGGACCATCTCGTCGACCATGGGTCGGCGACGCCAGGTTTGGACGCGCTCGAGACGTTGAGCTCGGCGTGGTATCGGGCTGCCGCCGAGAGTTCGCCATCGTCACCGGTTCTGCTTCGTGACGTCGCTCATCGAATCCGTGCGGCCCGTCGGTTCTTGAACCACGCCGCCGACCGCTACCTGTATCGAAGCCAACCCGGTTGGGCACCCGGGATGTGACGATCACGACGACGGTCTACCGGGGCTTAGCCCCACGGTCGGTCATCACGGCACCGGCTGACTAGCGCGGATGAGCGATCGACGAGCGGAACGGCGGGTGACGGTTCGAACTCCAGGACCGGCAGCGGCCAAGTTGGAGGACTTCACTGAGCCTGGCGAGAGCGTTGACAGCGTCGTTTGTCAGAATGCAACGATGTCCGCGTCGACCATTCCCACGGTGTGGGTCCTCGGCGACCAGTTGGATCGAACCCGGGGGGCACTCGCAGGTCGGATGCCAGGTGAGTGCCGTGTGCTGCTCGTCGAGAGCCAGGGCTTGATCATGTCCCGGCGGTGGCATCGCCAGCGGCTTCACCTCGTTCTTTCGGCGATGGAGCACTTTGCGGTCGAGCTCACAGCGGAGGGTTTCGATGTCGATCACCGCAGGGCGAGCAGCCTTCGGCAAGGTCTCCGCGACCACGTTGCGGAGGTCGGCGCCCGAAGTGTCATCGCGATGGAGCCGGCGAGCTGGAACGGCCGACGGATGATGGAGGATCTGAGTGTCCATTTGGTGCGAAACGACCTGTTCCTATGTCACTACGACGACTTCGCCAGCTGGGCAGCCGACCGCAAGAAGCTCACGATGGAAGACTTCTACCGCTGGCAGCGGCAGCGACTCGGCGTGCTCATGGACCACGGTGCCGGTGGTCCCGAACCAGTCGGCGGGCAGTGGAACTTCGACCACGACAATCGCGAGCCACCACCCCGAGACGGCCGAACCTGGCCGCCGATCACGATGTTCGAACTCGATGAGATCGATCACGCCGTGCTCGATCGACTCCCGGCGACGACGTTCGGAGCCGATCCCGACGGAACGTGGCCCGTTACCCGCTCGCAGGCGCTGATTCGCTTGGAGGAGTTCGTCGATCGTGGCCTCCCCTCGTTTGGGCCACACGAAGACGCAATGCTCGCTGGCGAGTGGAAGATGGCCCACTCCGTGCTGGCGTCGTCGTTGAACCTCGGCCTGGTGCACCCGACAGAGATCGTCGACGCAGCCGAATCCTCGTACCGGCGTGGCGCGGCCTCGCTGAGCTCGGTCGAAGGGTTCGTCCGCCAGGTGATCGGGTGGCGTGAGTACGTGTGGGGGGTCTACTGGCTCTGGATGCCCGACTACCGCCACCAAAACGAGTTCCGCGCCGTGCGGCCGGTCCCGCCGGCGTTGAGCGAGAACGTGAGCACCGAAATGGCCTGCGTCGCAAGCGTCGTCGGTCATCTCGGCGATCACGGGTACGCGCACCACATCGAACGGCTGATGGTGCTCGGCAATCTGGCACTCACCGCCGGTGTCGACCCGTTGGCGATGACCGACTGGATGCGGGCAAGCTTCGTCGACGGCGCCGATTGGGTGATGCTGCCCAACGTGATCGGGATGGCGTTGTACGCCGACGGCGGGATGATGGCCACGAAGCCGTACGCGTCAGGTGGCGCGTACATCAACAAGATGAGCGACTCGTGTCGGTCGTGCCGCTTCGACCCCAAGCAGCGGGTCGGGCCCGATGCCTGCCCCTCTACGACGCTCTACTGGGACTTCCTGGCACGCCACGCCGACGTGTTGGCAACGAATCACCGGATGGCCCGCCCACTGGCTGCAATGCGCAGGTTGAGCAACCTGCCTGACGTACGTGCTCGTGCGCTCGAGGTCCTTGAACGTCTCGACAACGGCTCGCTCTGAAGCCGGACGATCAGCAGCCGGTGGCGTCGCGTAGACGCTGGCACGCTTGGGCCAACCGGTGGGGTTCGAGCTTCACGATCTGTCGACGGAAGGACGCTCGCGGAATCGTGTGGATGTTGTCGAAGTTGACGACGCAGCCCGACGGGACGCCGTCTTCGTCTGTGGTCAGTTCGAGTTCGGAAACGAGTCCCCGGACAATGCGGGTAATCGCAGCCACAACGACGGACCCGACACGATCAGCGACGGGGTCTCGCGTCAGCACGAGGACCGGGCGGTCACCGCCGGGGGTGGCGGCGAACCACACCTCACCGTGGTGCATCGGCCCAGTCCGACCAGTCTTCGGCGGGTCCCCACCCAGCGATCTGGCCGATCGCTCGCTCATCGGCGGTGAGCGGGCGATCGACCCAGGTCAGGGCATCGTGCTCGGAGGCGAGTCGGGTGAGGTGACGGTGAAGCGCCTCACGCAACAGTGCGGACTTGTCGATGCCGAGTTCTTCTGCCCAGCGTTGTACTCGAGCCGCCTCGTCGTCGTCGACCCGAAAGCTCATCATCGTCATACACGAAGTCTACATCGTATGACACTGTGTCGCGCCAGGCGAGCAGCAAGGCCCACACGCCGAGCGCGTGGCGCAGCACTGGCGGACGAATGAACGATTCTCTACCATTGCGCGAGGGCCAGTGCCCCGAACCGGAAACCCACCACCCGCTAGCTCCCGGCAGGAGAGAAGAACGAATGGCGCAACACCCGCAGTCGCCAGAGGGGTCCTGGACTGGACACCACGCTCACTTGGAAACCGAGCAGAGTTGGCATCGAGAGCAAGCGCAGCACGACTGATGGAGTTCAGCGAATCCGCCGACCACGAATCGATCCGCAAAGGCATCCGCCGGATATGCGCCGACTTCCCCGACGAGTACTGGTCGGCCAAAGACGAGGCCCACGAGTTCCCCTGGGACTTCTACGGCAAGCTCGCTGCAGGCGGCTGGGTGGGCATCGCCATCCCCGAGGACTTCGGCGGAGGCGGCCAGGGCATCACCGAGGCGTCGGTGATGCTGGAGGAGATCGCGGCCTCGGGTGCGGCGATGAACGGTTGCTCGGCCGTCCACCTGGCGATCTTCGGGATGGAACCGGTGCGACGCTACGGATCAGCGGAGCTCGCTGCCGACGTGTTGACGCGCGTCGCGTCCGGTGAACTGCACGTGGCCTTCGGAGTGACCGAGGCCGACGCAGGGACCGACACGACCTCGATTCGTACGACGGCGGTGCGCGAGGGCGACGACTATGTGGTGAACGGTTCGAAGATCTGGACCTCGAAGGCATCGCATTGCGAGATGTGCCTGCTGCTGGTGCGAACCACCCCGCGCAAGGAGTGCGCCAAACCGACCGATGGGATGACGTTGCTGCTCGTCGACCTGCAGCGTCCCGAGGTGAACATCCGCCCGATCCCCAAGCTTGGACGTAACGCCGTGGAGTCGTGCGAGGTGCGCTACGACGGCCTGCGGGTGCCCGTCAGCCGGCGCGTCGGCGACGAGGGCAAGGGCTTCACGTACCTGCTCGACGGACTCAATCCGGAGCGGATCCTCATCGCCTCCGAAGCGCTGGGGATTGGCAAGGCCGCACTCCGCAAGTCGGTGGATTACGGCAAGCATCGCGAGGTTTTCGGCCGACCAATCGGCCAGAACCAGGGCCTCGCGTTCCCGCTCGCCGAAGCACACATGTTGCTCCATGCAGCGCAACTCGCGATCCGCGAAGCGTCATGGCGTTTCGACCAGGGCTTGCCATGCGGCGAGGCCGCCAACACGGCCAAGTACCTCGCTGCCGAGGCAGCATTCTTCGCGTGCGACCGGGCGATGCAGACCCATGGGGGCATGGGGTACGCCCGCGAGTACCACGTCGAGCGCTACTGGCGAGAGGCGCGGCTGTTGAAGATCGCACCGGTCAGCCAAGAGATGGTCTGCAACTACATCAGCACCCAGGTTCTCGGGCTGCCGAAGTCGTACTGAACCGCTGTGCTTGCTCAGAAAACCTCCGGTGGGACCACCAGCCCAACCCGCTCGTTTCGCACGCGCAGTTCATCGTCGATCTGATCGGGGTAGCACGGTTCGATCCGGTCGCCGACGGCCATGGTTCCGCCAAGCACCACGCGGGCGTTCAGCCCGGAGCGGTGGATCAGCGGGCGGAACACGGCGCGGTCGACGAGCACTCGAGGTACTTGCACGGCACGTTCAAACGACCGCCGTAGAGCACGCAGGTGCCGATCACGAAGTGGCGCCCGACCAAGTGCGACAGGGGCACGCTGCGGTTGGTGAGGTTGCGCCGATGCTCGAACGGCGCAAGGTTCACCCCGTGATCACGCGCCAGTGCGTCGAGTGTCTCACCTTCGATGAGGGTGATTTGACGATCGATGTGCTGACGGTCTGAGTACGTGCCCGACTGGGTGGCATAGCGGTCATCGGGAATCCCCTTCCCCGCCACCAGCGTCGCTGTCGTCAACGACCGCATCGGCAACGACGCAGCATCGGCAATGTGGATGTGCTCGAGCACACCGTGCCCCGACGGCG
>JANNHO010000338.1:0-8469 GCA_031404435.1 Acidimicrobiaceae bacterium
CCACGGCAGCGATCTCGGAATTGGTCAGCGTGATCATGTGCGGCTCCGCTTTGCGTTGGGTGTGGACTCCGGTCGCTGGCACTCAGCTGCCGAAGGCCGATCCTGACAGGGCTTCGGGTTCGGACAGCAGACTCGTCGAAACAAACGTCGGCAACGCAGCTCCGGGAGCGGGCTCGAAGCGCCGGTCGCCGGTGAGCAGCACGCTGTCGGCACCCATCTGGGCGGCGAGGCCGACGTCAGCAAGTTGCGAGTCTCCTACCATCAAGATGCGGGCGTGCGCCGCCAGCGAATCGGTGACGGCAGCCGCATAGCTTGCTGACGGTTTGCCGCACACGATCACGTCGAAGCGGTGCAACGCCCGCGCGGCAGCGATCATCATCCCGGCGCCGGCTTGGTAGCCGGTGGCGTTGGGGAACCCCGGCTCGAGCGAGGTGACGTACAGCGGGAGTCCTGCCGCGGCGAGCATGCCGACCGTCTCGATGTCGCGCAGGCGGGCGTCCGGCCAGCCGCCAAGCGCGATCGCCGAGTCGGGCCGTGGTGTGCGCCACTTGTCGCGGTCGATCTCGCCGATGTCGTAGACGACGATTCCGAGCGCCGCGATCTCATGGTGCAGGCCTGAGCCGCCGAGCACCGCGGCACGGCGCACGCCCGCCGCTTTCAGCGACGCGGCCAACGCCAGCGACGACGTCATCACCGACTCGTGCTGGTGCAGCAAACCCTCGACGACGAGGCCTCTGCGGACGTCGGCGGCGGTCGAGATGGAGATGTTCGTTGCGACTGACACCGTCGCACCGCTGCTTCGGCAACGCTCGACGAAGGCTGCCGCGCCAGGCATCGCGTGGCCGCTGATCCACAACGTGCCGTCGAGGTCGAACACCACTGTGTCATAGTTCGCGAGATCGAAGCCGCGTGTATGGTGCACCGGTCAAATGTAACGGTACGGGGGTACCGCAGCCGAAAGGGCAACAATGGCAGAGACCGTTCCAGTCGACATGCGCGCCAACGAAAGCGCAGCCGGGTGAACGCGAATGTGGGTGCCGCAGACTTCTCGGGCAAGCGCATCGTGGTCACCGGCGGAGCCCGCGGCATCGGTGCCCAACTCGCCGCAGAGTTGCGCAGCCGCGGTGCCGAGGTGATCACCGCTGATCTGCTCGACGGTGCCGACATGCGCTGCGACATCAGCGACGAGACCCAAGTCGACGCGCTGTTCGCTGCAGCCGGAGCCATCGACGGACTCGTCAACAATGCAGCGCTCCTCGTGGCCCGCAAGGCATCCGCCGACATCACCGTCGCCGAGTTCCGGGCGATGCTCGACATCAACGTGATCGGCACGTTCCTGTGTGCCCGCGCCGCCTCGCAATCGATGGCCGCCAACGGTGGCTCGATCGTCAACCTTGCTTCCGAAACTGCGTTCACGGGCTCGCATGGCTTCGCTCACTACGTCGCCTCCAAAGGTGCCGTGGTCTCGCTCACTCGCGCGCTCGCCAACGAGTACGGGGCAGCCAACATCCGTGTCAACTGTCTCGCCCCGGGCTTCACGCCGACACCCGGTTCCGACGTCCTCGGCACCTATGACCCGAGCCGCACCCCACTGGGGCGGGTGATGGAACCCAAGGATCTGCTCGGCACCGTCTGCTACCTGCTCAGCGATGACGCTGCGTTTGTCAGCGGGCAGACGATCCTGGTCAACGGTGGCCGGGTGCCCCATTGAGTCGGGTGACAGATTGAACGAACTGCTCGACGACCACGATGCCACCGGCCTGGCCGCGCTGGTCCGTAGCCGCCAGGTCCATCCGAACGAGTTGGTGGCCGAGGCGATCGCCCGTGCCGAGCGGCTCAATCCGCTCCTCAACGCATTCGTCCACACCCAGTTCGACCGTGCCCGCGCAGATGCGGAGCGGATCGGTGCCGATGTTGCCGTCGGTCCCAGTGCGTCGATGGGACCGTTCGTCGGGGTGCCATTCGCGTTCAAGGACTACCAGTGCCGCGAGGCGGGCGAGCCGTATCGGCAAGGGCTCCGGCTGCTGCGCGACCTCGGCTTCGCCCCCACCACCGACAGCCCGCTCGCGCTCCGATTCCGGGCCGCGGGGCTGATCCCGATCGGGCGGACCAACACGCCCGAGATGGCCATCGTCGGCACCACCGAACCCGAGGCGTTCGGCCCGACACGCAACCCGTGGGATCTCGACCGTGTGCCGGCGGGGTCCTCCGGTGGGTCGGCCGCAGCCGTGGCCGCTGGGATCGTGCCGGCCGCGCATGGCAACGACATCGCCGGGTCGATCCGTCTCCCCGCAGCCGCGTGTGGACTGGTCGGGCTGAAGCCAACGAGGGGGCGCGTCGTCGTTTCGGTGGTCGACTCCCCCACCGGGATGTTCACCGATGGCGTGATCACCCGCTCGGTGCGCGACACCGCCGGGCTGATCGATGCACTCACCCCGGCGGGAGGACCGTGGCCGGCACCAGCGCTTGCCAGACCACTCGTCGACGAGGTCGGCGCGCCCATTCCTGCGCTGCGCATCGGTGTGTGGACCATCGCGTTCAATGGTGCCGAGGTCGATCCGACCTGTGCTGCTGCAGCGATCGATTGCGCAGCGACGCTGGAACGAGCCGGGCACCACGTCAGCGAAAGCGCGCCCATGGAACTGGCCGAGCCCGCATTGTGGGAGGCGATGGCCACCGCTCTCGCGGCAAATGCTGCGCACGATCTCCACGTCTGGCAGCGCCGCGTCAGTGATGTGTTGGGTCGGCAGATCCGCGAGGACGACGTCGAAGCGGTCACCTGGCGGATCGTCGAGACCGGGCGACGCACGACAGCGGTCGAGTTGATGGCCGCGTTGTGGCAGATCCACGAGACCTCGGGCCGCGCTCAGCGCTGGTGGGACGACCACGACCTGCTGATCACCCCGGCCGCCGCAGCACCAGCGGCGTTGGTCGGCAGCTACCTCAGCGAGTATCGCAGCGGGCGCGGCAGCGCGTTCACGCGCCCGTTCAACGCCACCGGGCAGCCGGCCATCTCGGTCCCGCTCGGCTGGCCCGCCGATGGCCTGCCCCGGGGCGTGCAACTCGTCGCCGCGTCCGGCGGTGAGCCGCTGTTGATTCGCGTCGCGTCGATGCTCGAAGAAGCGAGCCCGTGGTGGCACCGGTACGCCGCGATGGCTGATGCCCAAGGTTTCACCGTCAACCGCCAGGGGTAGGTCGTGGGGGTTCCCCTCACACCGAAAGGATGGCCATGTCTACTGACGAAGCCGTTACCAAAGATCTCATCGAAGTCCTCGAGAATGGCAAGGAGGGCTTTGCCAAAGGAGCCGAGAAGCTCGCCGAGGGTGATCGCCCCGACCTTGCCGCCAAGTTCCGTGAGTACTCCACCCAGCGCGCCCGCTGCGCCGACGAACTGCACACGATGGCCTTGCAGTACGGCGATCAGATCAAGGAAAAGGGCTCCGCTGCCGGTGCACTGCACCGTGGCTGGATGAGCCTGAAGGATGCACTGTCGGGCTCCGACCCCGACGGCGTGCTCGATGCTGCCGAGCAAGGCGAGGACCACGCCGTCGACGCGTACGTGAAGGCTCTGAAGGAAGACATCTCCCCCGAACTGCGGACCGTGGTGCAACGCCAGTTCGGCGAGGTTCGAGCAGCCCACGATGACGTCCGCTCCCTCCGCAACGCTCACCGGTGACAGCGAGCCGCCTGCGGTGACAACCTTTCACCGGCATCGAGGACTCGATCCCCGGTGCCGGTGAACAAGGTGCCGGTGAACACGGTGCAGGCAAACAGGGTGCAGGTGAAGCCGGGTGCTGGCCCGGGTCGATACCCTTCGCCGATGATCATCGCCGTGGTTCGATTCACCCTGCCAGCACCGCTGTCACAAGCGGAGGCATCCGCCGCGTTCGCCTCGAGCGCCGACGCGTATCGCCGGGTGGATGGTCTGCGCCACAAGCACTACCTGTTGTCCGACGACGGTCTGGTAGCCGGCGGCGTCTACGAATGGGAGAACAAGACAGCGGCCGAAGCGATGTTCACCGACGAGTGGCGGCAACGCATCGTCGCCAGGTACGGCTCTGACCCGACCGTCGAATACTTCACGACCCCCGTTCAGGTCAGCCCGGCGGGGGTGACGATCGCCCCGCTCGACAGTGCAATGGATTGGGTGGCCGAGCACACCCGCCGGTATGTCGAGTCTGGCGGACGCGACGGATACGACTGGCGGGGGTTCCCGACGATGGTGCTCACCACCACCGGCCGCCGCAGCGGACACCCGCGTCGCAACGCGCTGATCTTCGGCCGCGCCCCCGAGCGCCGCGGCGATCACCGCGCCCCCGACGAGGCTGATCTGATCCTGCTCGCCTCATTTGGCGGTCGCCCGCAGCACCCGCTGTGGTACACCAACCTCGTCGCCGAATCTCGCGTGGCTGTACAGATTCGCGACGTCCGCTACGACGGTGTGGCCGAAACCGTCGAGGACCCCGCCGACCGCGCCGAACTGTGGGCCCAGATGGTCGCCATCTACCCTCCGTACGAGGAGTACCAAGCCAAGACCGACCGGCAGATCCCGGTCATCCGCGTCCACCTCACCCCAACCGCGTAACCCGTCGCAACCTGCATCATCCGCGTCCCTCGCCGACGCGTCAGACGCCACCCGCGGTGAGTTCGGCGACGATGTCGGCGGCAGACGTGCGGGCGCGCACAGCGCCGACGGAGCGGCCCGCGTACAGCGCCATCGCAGCGATGTCGCCGGTGGTGGTGTTCGACGGCGGGGTCGCCCCGCGGCGAGGGACGACCAGAACCGATCCATCACCGGCAATCACTTCTGCCGCCGGGTCGGGGCCTGGCTGTAGTGCGGCGGCGATCGCCGAGGCGAGCACCCGGTGCGGGGCATCGGGCCACCCGACCTCGAACAGGTCGGTGAGGATCGAATCGTGCGACCCGGCTGCGATCAGGCTGTCGATGTAGTCGGGGTGCGCTTGCGATTCGGTCGCGGCGATGAACCGCGTGCCGATCCGGACGGCGTCAGCGCCGGCTGCGAGTGCCCGGTCGACGTCGGCCTGGGTGCCAAGGCCGCCAGCGGCCACGAGCGGCACGTTCACTGCGGCACGCGTCTCGTCGAGCAGGCGCGCCAACGGAACCGAACCGCGCACATGGCCGCCCGCCTCGATGCCCTGGGCGATCACGTAGTCGCAACCGGCGTCAACCGCTGCACGCGCCTCGTCGACCGACCCGCACTGCCAGCCGCAGATCGCGTTCGGTGGCAGCAGCGATGCATCCGGCCACTCGTAGAAGAACTCGACGATCCCCAAACGCTCGGCAACCAGTTCGAGCGCACCCCGGTCGAGAAAGCGGACGATGAAGGTCCCGCCAACCGGGCCAGCGGTGAGCGAGGCCAGTTCGTCGAGCATGATCGACAGGGCGGCAGGGGGCGTACGCCCGAGTCCCAACATGCCGAGGCCGCCCGCTTCGGCCACTGCGGCTGCGAGCGGCGCCGCTGCAACTCGGGTCATCCCCGCCAACTGCAGCGGTAACCGACACCCGACGAGTTCGGTGAACGACGTCACGTTGCGTCGCCGTTCAGACCTGCACCGGGATGACCGGCGCCGGGCTGGATGCGCTCCGGGAGGTCCATCAACTCGCGGGCCGCGGCGATGGCTGGTTGGCGATTGAACGTATCGACCAGGATGGCCTGCATCCCGGTGGCAATCGCCCCATCAACGCACATCGGTGTGTCGTCGAGGAACACAGCGTCGGCGGGCTCGACACCGAGTTCGGCGCAGATCAGCGCATACCCCTCGGGGGCTGGCTTGCGATGACCGATCACGGCGGCGTCGACGATCGCATCGAAGCGTTGCATCGTCGGGTTCTGCGTCGCCCACTCCGTCCCGTTGATTGCCACCATGTCGTTGGTCAGCACCCCGATTCGATGGCCGGCAGCCTTGGCCTCGTCGGCGAGTTCGAGCATGTCGGGGTCGAACATGTCGACCGGGAAGTGCACCGCCATCAATGCGAACAGCTGACGCCACTGCGAAAGGCCGGCCGATTCGGCGACGGCATGCCAGTAGTCCGCCATGCCAAGGTCGCCGGCCTGGACCTGCGCCCACCGCGCATCGTTGCCACCGGCGAGCGGTCCACGGCCTTCGATCGAGCGGCCGAGTTCGACTTCGAGCCGGTCGAGCAAGGTGAACGACGACACGGCCAGCACGTCGCCGACATCGAAGATCAACGCGCGTGTGCTCATGCAGACACCACCGGACCAATGAATGCCAGTAGTGCACCAGCGATCTCGTCGGGCGCATCCCATTCAGCGAGGTGCCCGGCACCGGATACCACCACCGGGTGGTCGTCGCTCCAGCGACGTGCCACCGCGAGGGGCAGCACCTCATCAAGCTCGCCCCACAGCGTGAGCCGGGGGCAGCGGATGCGGTGGATGCGATCGGCAAGGCGACGGTCACCGAGCGGCCACAGCATCGACGCCATCGCGATCTCGGTGAGGTACCGGGCAATGCGCGCCTCGTCGGGGCCACGCTCGTCGAAGCGAGTGGTGAACACCTCGGGCACGCCCTTGGCGAAAAGATGCCTGAGGCGTTGCCCGCTGACCACCGCGTACAGGTCGAACCCCGGATTCGATTCGCTAAAGATGCCGAACGGGTCGATCAACGTGAGCGACGCAACCAGCTCGGGACGGAAGACCGCAAGATCAGCGGCAAGCATCCCACCAACGGACGCGCCGACCACATGGCACGCGGCCGTGTCGGCGCCCAGTACCTCGTCGATCGCGTCCCAGGTTGCGGTCAGCCAGCCGAGGTGGTCATCGGGTGGCTGGAACCCGGAGCGACCGTCGAAGCCGGGGAGGTCGGGCACAACCACCTCGTAGCCAGCGGCGGCCACTTGCTCCATCGCCGGGGAAAGACCGGGGTGCCCACCGATTCCCGGCAGGTAGAGCACACGCGTCCGCGAGTGCGCTGGTTCATGCGGCATTGCTCGGCCACCACCTGTTGTCGTAATCGGAGAAGATGTTGCGGAGCCCAGGGGCGACCTTGTCGCCGAACAGACGGATGTTGTTGCGGGCCACGTCGTCGCGCATGTTGCCGAAGTGGAGCATGGTCAACAGCTGACCGCAGCGCATCTCGGTGGCGATGTGCGCAAGCGTTTCGCGCACCGTGTCGGGACTGCCGATCACCACGTACCCCTTCTCGACCATCTCGTCGAAGTTGAGGTCGTGCTTGGCCTGCTTGGCCCGCGCCACCGCGCGGACCTGCGACTTGTAGCGAGCGCGTACCGACGCCTCGGTGACGTAGCCGGGTGGATCGGTGTAGCCCGAGTGCACGTGCAGCGAACGGTTGAAGAAGTATTCGGCGGGCTCCTTGTACAGCCGGTACGCCTCGGCATCGGTGTCGGCCACGCCGACGAACTGCATGAACGCGAGGCGGTACGGGTTGTCGTCTTTGCCGGTCGCTTCCAGGCGACGCCAATATCCGTCGACGGTCTCGCGGGCCATCAGGTGCCCGTAGTACGACAGCGCCGCGTAGACGTAGTCGTTGTCGGCGCAGAAGTCCCACGTCTCGACCGACCCGCCACCCGGAATCCAAATTGGCGGGTGCGGTTGCTGCAACGGGCGAGGAACGATGTTGACGTTGCGCATCTGGGTGAAACGACCATTGAACGAGAACGGCTCCGGCGTGGTCCAGGCCTTCACGATCAACTCGATCGCCTCGTGGTACTTGGCCCGCAACGTGCCTGGATTGGCGCTGTACGCATAGGCGGTGTCCATCGTGGTACCGCACGGAAATCCGCTGACCACCCGGCCCCCGCTGAGCAGATCGAGCATCGCCATCTCCTCGGCCACCCGCACCGGCGGGTCGTACAGCGCGACTGAATTGCCGAGTATCACAATCGCAGCCTGCGAGGTGCGGTGGGCCAGCACCGACGCGATCAGGTTCGGCGACGGCATCAGTCCGTACCCGTTGCTGTGGTGCTCGTTCACACAGATGCCATCGAAACCACATTCATCTGCGTACACGAGTTGGTTGATGTACTCGTGGTAGCTACGGGCGACGACCGCCGGGTCGAACAGCTTCGAGTCGATGTCGACCCACACGCTGCGGTGTTTGGTGTTGAAGTCGTCCGGCAGATCCGGATACGGCATCAAGTGGAACGCACACAGTTTCATCGCCCCCATCTTGACCTACGCGCGATCGCTCGGACCCGATCACAGCTCGCACCCCACCATCGCTACCACGGGATGTCCGCCCACCCCGGCGGCTCCCGGTCGCCGGCCCCGAGCGCGCCCGACCCAGAATCACCGGAACCAGAATCACCTGAACCAGAATCACCGGACCTAGTTTCGAGACCCGACAGATACTGCGCGTCTACATAGATATGTTCATACGACATGTCATCCAATCTGTCTACGGGACCGCAGTCGCGGCTGCTTTCGCTTGCGGCCGGCACGGTGCTCGATGTCTCGCCGCCGGAGGCCAT
>JANNHO010000339.1:0-74788 GCA_031404435.1 Acidimicrobiaceae bacterium
GGCGGGGTGGAGTAGATGCGCGGCCGGGCGAGCATCCCGCACAGGAACGCGCTGCGCCCCACCACCCAGTCGGGTTCGGTGATGTGGGCGTACTCGGCGCGGATCGCGTTCGCGTAGGCGCGGTAGTTGGCCGGGTCGCTGCCAAGGATCGCCAGATCGGCGTCGACGAGCACCCGCTCGGCGAGTGACGGGTCAGCTGGTGCGTTACCCGGTTGATGCACTGTGGCGAGGATCAGTTGCTGCACGGCCGCGCATCTCTGCGCTGACCAACCGGCTGCGGTGAGGACGTCGTCGGCGAGGGCCGCGCTGTCGGCTTCGTTGGTGCTGGCGCGCGGATCGTAGATCGCGTCATGGAACAGTGCCGCACCCTCGACCACGCTGACATCGTCGACCATGCAGGTCGCGGTGATGCTGGCGATGTGGCGCAGGACCCACATCACGTGCACGGCGGTGTGGTGGTACCGGTGTGCCTCGCGGTGCAGCGCGAGCAGGTGTTCGAGGTCTGCCTCATGGGCCGTGCCGACCACCCGGTGCCACGCCTGGCGGACCGCGGCTTCGGGTGTGGACATGGACATGTCGGCAGCGTATGCAGGCAGGGTGCGCGATGCTGGCACGGTGACCGTACTGATCGACGAGCCGAGGTGGTGGTTCCGTGGTCGGCGGTGGTCGCACCTGGTGAGCGACGAAAGCCTCGACGAACTCCACGCCTTTGCCGCGACGGTGGGCATTCCGCTGCGCGGATTTCAGGGCGACCACTACGACGTGCCCGAGGACTACCACGCCGAGATGCTGGCCGCTGGGGCGGTGGCCACACCGAGCCGTGACCTGGTTCGCGCACTGCGCGGGGCTGGTCTGCGGCTGAGCCCCGCGCAGCGCCGGGCACGAACCTGAGCTGTACCCGCACGTTTCTGCCAGGCACACTGCCAGGTCACCAGCGGGCCGGTTCGCCAAAAAGGTCACGCGGGCACTCGGTTCCGGCGGGGCCGATCACGAACCACTCGAGCAGCTCCAGACCAAAGGAATCGGTGATAGCGCTGGCTTCGAGCCAGCGGTCGACGTCGCCGGGACACACGGCCCCTCCCGGACGAACCGAGGCGATCAGCAGCGAATGGATTGCCGGGTTCTGACACATCGCCATGCACATCACCTCGGTGACATCGACGACGGCGTCGGGATTGACGGTGTCGGACACGACGGTGATGGTGCCGCCGCAGCGGCGGTCGTCGAGCGCAATGGCAATGGTCTCGTGGCACAGCGGTTCGGCAATGGCGACCGAGAGCAGGGCGAGGGCGTCGTCGGGACCGTTGACCGGGTCGCGATACGCCCGTGGGACGTGAGGGACAGTGTGGTGGCGCGACATGGCAACCTCCGAAAGGCAGTGTGTGGGTTGGGCGGGGGAAGCCACTGGGCACCATACGCAGGGGGTCTCACACGGATAGGTGTGGCGGCGGTGTGTCGCCCTACGATCCCCGTCCATGACTGCAGCTGCCGATCGCGTGACGATCTATCACAATCCACATTGAAACTCGTCGATCAATGCCGTGAGCATTGCTGAAGAACTTGGCGTCGAAGCCGACATCGTTCTCTACATCAAGTCCCCGCCCGACGCAGCAGCGCTGACCGAGATCATCGCCAAACTGGTTGATTCGCCGACCGCCTTGGTGCGGCGCGACAGCATGTGGGCCAAGCTCGGTCTCACCGACGCCGACGCGGAAACACCGGAGCAGGTGATCGCCCTCCTCGTCAAGCACAAGCAACTGTTGCAACGGCCGGTGGTGGTGCGTGGCAACACCGCGATCGTCGGCCGCCCGAAGGATCGGGTCCGGCAACTGCTCACGGCCCCGGCTAGCCAGTAGCCCACGCGCCTGTCGACACGAGCTCTTCGACCGGCCCCATCCCTTGGGGACGGGCGCGCCTTGGATGACCGGCAGGGAATTGGCGGAGGTACCGTTCGCATGCATGAGGGGGGACGCAACGAGACCGGCATGGGTGGTGATCCGTCCCGAGTTCGACCCCTGTGCCAGGCCGTTCCACACGATCACCGACGAGCAGTGGGGAGTGGCGTGGGAAACGCCGATGCGCGATGTGATCGCGCAGATGCAAGCCGCGTTCCACGCGGGAGCGCGACGGATCGTCATCGTCGTGCCGACCACAGCGATGTCGGGTGGATCGCGTTTCGCGCACGTAGCTGCGCCGGCAGAAGGTGTCCGCCTCCTCGTCAAGTCGGCTGCTCGTCAATGGGGCCACCATGGGATCACGGTCAACGCTGTCGCGCTCAGCCCCGACGGCTTTCTCGACGAACCTGATCTGGCCGGACCGACGTCGCTGGCCCCGGCGGCGCTGCCCACCACCGACGCATCCGCGCTGATCGAGTTCCTGTGCAGCGATGCGTCCGGCGACGTGACCGGGCAGACGATCGTGGTCGACGGCGGGGTGTGGATGTGAGCGGCAGGCTCGATGGTCGAGTGGCCATCGTCACAGGGGCGGGGCAAGGGGTTGGCGAGGGCATCGCGCGACGACTCGCAGCCGAAGGTGCCCATGTGGTCGTGGCCGCTCGGCGTGCCGAGACCGGCGAGCCCGTTGCCGCCTCGATTGTTGCCGCCGGTGGCTCGGCCGTGTGCATCGAGACCGACGTGGCCGAGCGGGCCAGTGTCGAAGTGTGTGTGCGCGACACAGTCGAGTGCCACGGAGCCCTGCATGTGATGGTGCACAACGCGTTCACCGGCGCGATCGGTCACCGCCTGGAAGACACCGTCGTCGAGCGACACTGGGAGGCGATGTCGCGCACCGCGGTGTGGGGTTCGTTCTACTGCGCGCAGGCCGCCTACCCGCACCTCGTCGCCGCCGGGGCACAGGGCCGGTTGATCCTCGTCACGTCGCCGTCGGGTGTGGAGGGCAGCGCCAACATTCCGCTGTACTCGTCGGTCAAGGCGGCGCAACGGGCGATGGCCAAGAGCCTTGCTCGCGAGTGGGGCCACCACGGCATCACCGCCAATTGCATCGCCCCGGTGGCCGGCAGCCCGGCACTTGTCTCTGCGTTCGAGCGCAACCCTGCGTTGCGTGAAGCGATCGAGGCGCGCACGCCGCTCGGACGGGTTGGCCACATCACCGACGACATCGGCTCGGTCGCGCTGTTCCTTGCCAGTGATGACGCCGGCTACGTCACCGGCCAGACCATCGTCTGCGACGGCGGATCGTTCCTGGGCCTGTGACGCTGCACCTATGAACCACCGGCATCGGAGACATTCATGATTCGTCTGATCACCATGTTGAAGCGCAAGCCCGGCACGACCCACGACGAGTTCCTGCACCACTGGCTCACCGTCCACGGTCCGCTGATCGCCAACAGTTCTGCGGCCAACTACGTGCTTCGCTACGAGCAGCACCCAAGCGTGTGGCCAACCGACGCCGGTGCGACGGAGCCCGAGTGGGACGGCGTGACGATCCAAGAGTTCGAATCGGTGCGCTCGTTCTGGGCACATACCTGCGAGGCGGATTTCCCGGCGATGCAGGACGACATCGTCTGCTTCCTCGATCCGTCGGCGCTGGCTTGGACGCTCGTCGAGGTACCGACGATCGTGATCGGCCGAAACCCGGCCAACGATGGGAGCCCCACTATCTGACGCCCCGTCAGATTCGGCTACGGTCACCCTGATGATCCCGCAGATCGAGCTTGGCACGCTGTTGTTCACGATGGTGGAACCCCACCGCGGCCACGAGGTCGAGTACAACCGCTGGTACGAACACGACCACTTCTACTCGGGCTGCATGGTCGGTGCCGACACCTTCGCCGGTGACCGTTTCGTCGCCACCCGGCGGCTCAAAGATCTGCGATACCCCGCGGTGACGCCGATGACGCCAGACCCGTCGACCGGTTCGTACCTGGCGATCTACTGGGTGCTGAAGGGCCGCCACGACGAGTGGAACCGGTGGAGCGTCGACAACGTGATCCAGCTCCACAGGCAGGGCCGGATGTTCACCGACCGCGACCACATCCACACGTCGCTCTACGACCACACGTGGTCGCTGCAGCGTGGTGAGCACACCACCTCGATCGAGCTCGCTCTCGACCACGGCTACCCGGGGCTCGTCGTCAATGCCGGCGAGCTTGCCGACGATGTGACGTTCGACGACCTTCAGACATGGACCCGCCGCTGGGCAGACGACGCGTTCGCCACACCGTGGGGGCCGGACCTGATCGGCGCCTCGCGGCTGCTGCCGCTCCTTGACGACGCGCCCGCCGATGTGCCCCGCGTGGCCAATGCCGACCGCCGGTTCATCCAGTTGCACTTCCTCGATCACGACCCCGCCGACGGTTGGGTCGATGGCTGGGCGGGCTTCGGGGCAGAGCTGAACGCGAGCGGTGTCGCGACGCACCTGTGGACCGCCCCGTTCGTCCAAACCATGTTCGGCACCGACACCTACACCGACGAGCTGTGGTGAGTGCCGTGATCCAACCCATCACCGGCAAACGGATCGCCATCACCGGGGTCACCGGCTGGGTGGCCGGCCCGGTCGCGGCGAGCCTTGCCGCGCAGGGCAACACGGTGTTCGGGGTCGCCCGCTTCCGCGACGCCGCGGCGCAGGCGAAGGTGGAGGACACCGGAGTGCAGCCGGTGGCAATCGACCTTGCCGCCAACGACTTCTCCGACCTGCCCGACGATCTTGATCTCGTGTTCAACTTCGCCGTCGCCAAGGCCGACAACTTCGAGTTGGCGTTCCGGGTCAACGCCGAAGGCTCGGCCGACTTGATGGAGGCGGCCGCCGAGCGCAGCCCGCAACTGAGCGCGTTCTTCCACTGCTCGTCGACTGCGGTGTACGAGCCGGTGCACGGGTCGCCGCGCGCCGAGACCGACCCGCTCGGCGACAGCCACCGGCCGATGCCGGGCATGCCCACGTACTCGATCTCCAAGATCGCCGCCGAGGTGCTGGTGCGCCACACCTCTCGCCGCCTCGAGGTGCCCACTGTGATTGCCCGCCTCAACGTCCCATACGGCGACACCTACGGATGGATGCTGTTCCACCTGATGATGATGGAGCGCGGTATCCCCGTGCCGGTGCATGTGGATCAGCCGACCGATTACACACCGATCCACTCCGACGACATCACCCGCAGCCTGCCCTACCTGCTGTCGCTCGCGGACACGCCGGCCGAGATCGTCAACTGGGGCGGCGACGAGATCGCCTCGGTCGAGGATTGGAGCAACGAGCTCGGCCGCCTGTGCGGGCTCACGCCCACGTTCGCGCCGACCACGGCAACGATCGCCTCGATCGTGCCCGACCTCACCAAGCTGCATGCGACCGGATTTCGTTCGCAGGTCGGCTGGCGCGACGGCATGAGCCGGATGGTTGCTGCATCACGGCCCGACCTACTGCCAGCCTGACCGCCCGGCCAATCGTCGCACCGGCCATTCGCTGCACCGGCCGCATCGGCGGCACGGCGCATCAGGGGGCGAGAGTTTGGATGAACTCATCGATCTGCGCGGCCACTTCGGCGGTGTGCGTGGACTCGTGCATCAGGTGCTCGCCACCGTCGATCACGGCCAGACGGGCATCGGGCATCTTGCGTTCGAGGTAGCGGCCGGCATCGGCGAACTCGGCCCGGTCGTCGCTGCCGGCCATCACCAACGTCGGCACCGGGGTCTCGGCCAGGCGGTCCATCACCACCGCGTCGTGCTGCAAGTTGAGCTCGGCGGCCTGCACCGGAATGCCGAAACGGTGTGCGTTACGACGCGACCGGGCGTTCCATTCCTCGCGCTTGGCAGGGTCGCGAAACCCTGGGCCGGTGTTGAGCACCACCACCCCACGGGCAACACCAGGGCGGGTGGCCGCGTGAGCGAGGGCAAGGTAGCCGCCGAGCGAGTGGCCAATCAGGACAGGGCGACCCGTGAGCGGGGCGAGCACCTCGTCGATGTCGGCGAGTGCCCGGTCACGCGTGTACTCGGCCGGATCATCGGGCACGGGCGAACGCCCATGGCCGAGCAGGTCGATCGCGAACACCTCATAACGGTGCTGCAGCCGCCCGATGCAGCCGGCCCATGTCGTCGACGATGAGCCGAGCCCGTGCAGCATCACGACCGGACGGCCATGGCCGGAGCGCTCGACATGCAACCGCGATGTGATCTCAGTCATGGCAGACCTTGGACGCGAGCAGGTTGCGGTGCATGATCAGATCTTGTGGGTCGTCGGGTGTTTCGCGGTTGCCGTACGCCGCCTCGCGCGACGAGGTTCGCAAGGACACGACGGCAAATCGCGTGGCGGCGTAGGCGATGTACCAGTCGATGTCGGTGATCGGCCGGCCGCCGGCGGCCACATAGTCGGCGAGGACATCGTCGGGTTTGCAGAAGTCGGGGAAACCGGGCAGTTCGAACACGATGCTGAGGCTTTGGAAGAACTCGTGCAGCAGGATCAGCCAGCCGACGTCCATCCCGGCCGGGCCGAGGTCGACCATTTCCCAGTCGAGCACCGCAGCCGGCTTGGTGCCGTCGAACAGGATGTTGCCGGGCCGGGCGTCGCCCCACAACAACACCGTCGGGCCGGGATCGACCGGACGGTGCTCGTGTAGCCATTCAATCGCAGTGTCGATCAGCGGAACGGTCTGATCGCCGAAGGACCATCCGGTGCGCGCCCACTCGTAGTAGCTCTGCAACTCGGCCAGATGTCGACTGAGCGACTCGTGTCCGGATTCGCCGACCGGGCCGATGGCCGACGCGTCGGTCACGGTGAGGTCGAGTGCATGCAGTCGGACGAGAACGTCGGTGGCCTCACGCTGCAGGTCACGTCGTTCGTCGGGGCTCATCGCATCGAGCGCGCTGCCGCCGAACACGTACGGCGGCATGTCGGGCAGCGCCCGGCCGTGCACCCTGCGCATCACGATGAACGGTGCGCCGAGGTGGCTGTCGTCGTCTTCCACCCACGGCACCTCGGGCACCGGCACATCGCTGTGTGCGCCGACGAGGCGCATCGCCGCAGCCTGCTTGGCGAGGTCGTACTCGCGGAACACGGGCCAGTCGTTCATGTCGGGGCGCACCCTGGCGACCAACTCTTCGGTGCGGCCGTCGTGGGTCAGGTCGAAGAGCAGGGTTTCGCTCGACATGCCCGTGCCCTCCGGGATCGATACCGGCCCGACCAACGCAGCGTGACCGAGCGTGGCACTGAACCACCGCTCGAGCGCGGCACGCAGCTGCTCGGGATCGCGTTTTGATGGCAGCGGCATGACGGCTCCTAGCGAATGTAGAGCAGGTGCTCGAAACGGTCGGCGATCAGCCAGCCGCTGGCGGTGCGCACGATCGTGTCGCGGTAGAAGCCGCACGCCTCCATGAAGATCGGAGTGTCGCCGGGGATGCGCATCACCATCTTGTACAGCGAGCGCACGTTCGCAGTGTCGTCACCGGTGAAGTCGATCACCACGTTGCTGTTCTGGCTGATCGACACGTCGAACATCGCCAAGCTCGGCTCGATCCACGCTGCGGCCTCAGCCGGAGTACCGGCGATCCCGCCAGCGGTGGTGTAGTCGGCGTGCCCGTTGTCGGTGAAGCACGCCTGCCACGCGAGAAAGTCGCGGTCGGCAAGCGCCCACGAATAGCGGCCCAACAGTTCATGGATCGCCAAGCGGTCAGCAGTTCGTGCGTCGGTCATCGGGGGAACCGTAGTCACCAGCGCTGGTCAGATGGGCAGGGGGAGCAGTGCGCTGTCGGGGATGACTCCGACGTGGAGCTCGGGGACGGGGTAGGCGAACTCGGGATACTTGCGTTTCGCCTCGCGGCGGTAGCGGGTGGTGGAGTGCTCGGGGTCGCGGTCGAATTCGGGGATGACGTGCTTGCCGAACAGTTCGAGGCATTCGAGCACCTCTTCGTGTTCGAAGCCCTCGTTGGGCAGGCCGAACACGAGTTGGTCGCAGCCGACGGTGGAGTACCGCTGGACCTGTTCGGCGACCTCGTCGGGCGTGCCGCACAACAGGTAGCCGGCTTCGATCAGCCCGTCGAGCATCGACTCATCGGGGATGGAGAACGGCGGCTCGGGCCAGGTTGGGTAGCCGGCCTTCTTCGGCATCGTGTCGTGGTACATGCACACCATCGAGTACAGGTAGCCGCGGCCACGGCTCATCGCGATCTGGCGGGCCCTGGCCCGGTCCTCGAGGCAGATGACTGCGTTGGTCATCATCAGGTTGTCGTTGACGAATTGGCCGATCACCTCGGCTGGGTTGGCGATTGCTTCCTTGTATGCGGCGATCCGCTCGGTGAGGCCGAAGATCGGCTCGAAGTTGAATGCGATCGCCCCGAGCCCCATCGAACCGGCCTTGGCGAAGGTTTCCGGGTTGCCGCACGCGACCCACATCGCCGGATGCCCGACGCCCCACGGCTTCGGCAGGATGTTGTGCGGCTTCGGCACGCTGAAGTGCTTGCCCTCGAAGGCGTAGTCGCGTTGTTCCCACATGCGTGGGATCTGGTGGATCACCTCGTCCCACATGCTCTTGGTCTCGGCCGGGGTGATCCCGTTGAACGCGGCGACCTCGTGGCTACCCGCGCCGCGGCCGGTGCCGAACTCGTAGCGTCCCTCGGTGATGTGGTCGAGCATCGCCGCCCGCTCGGCCAGGCGGACCGGGTGCTCCTTGGTGGTCGGAAAGCTGACGATGCCCGATGAGAGGTGGATCTGGTCGGTTCGTGCGGCGACGTAGCCCATCATCACCTCGGGCGCCGACATGTGGCTGTACTCGGTGAGCGAGTGGTGCTCACCGAACCAGGCGTATTTCCAGTTGAACTTGTCGGCGTGAATCGCGTACCCCGCCTCACGCATCAGCGCGGTGTGCTCGCAGTTGGTGTCGTGGGCGGCGGGCCCGGGGATGTAGCCATTGAGAAAGATCCCGAATTCCATCGTGCTAATGTAACCCATTAGAACGATTCCTGTCAACGCCCGCGACGTCATCGCGGCCAGCCGGAGGTACGTGCTATGACGTCGACGTTTGCGCAGCAGTTGATCCTCGATCGCGACATGTATGCGGCCGACCCGCACCAGTTCTTCACCTGGTTGCGCGCCAACCAGCCGGTGTACTGCGACCCTGCCGGGATGTGGACGCTCACCAAACATCACGACATCCGCACCGCCGAGCGCCAGCCACTGCTGTTTTCGAATGCGCTGGGTTCGCGCCCGAACGGGATGCCGCAGCCGTCGCTGATCGACAGCGACGACCCGTGGCACGCCGCGCAACGCCGCCTCGTTGCCCAGGGCTTCACGTACCGCCAGATGCAGCTCTACGAGGCGCATGTGGTCGAAGTGGCCCGGCGGCTCGTCGACGATGTGATCGCCGTCGGCTCCAGCTCAGGCTCCAGCTCCGGTTCGTGCGATGTGGTCGAGGCATTCGCCAAACCGCTGCCGATGATGCTGATCGGCGAGATGCTCGGTGCATCGCCCGATCACTATGAGCGGTTGCAGCACTGGAGCGACCAGATGATCGCCGGTTCGGACGGACCGGAGCGGGTCACCGACGACGTCATCGGCGCGGCGTTCGCGTACTACGCATACATCACCGAGGTCATCGCCGACCGGCGTGCTCACCCGCGTGACGACCTCGTCAGTACGCTCGTGCACGCGTCGCTCGGCAGCGGCACGCCCGGTGCCAGTTGGGGTGCCAGTGGTGCATCGGGTGCCGACACGCTGCTCGACGACGACCACATCGTCGGGAACGCGCTGCTGCTGCTGGTCGGCGGGAACGAAACCACCCGGAGCGTCATCGCCGGTGGGTTGCATGCGCTGCTCACCCATCCCGAGCAGATGGCGGTGGCGCTCGATTCTGTCCGCTCGGGCGGGATCAGTCCGGCTGCGGTTGAGGAATGCCTGCGCTGGGTGACGCCGATCAACAACATGAACCGGGTGACGACGGCCGATGTGGAGATGCGCGGTGTGACCATTCCCGCCGGCTCACAGGTGCTGATGTCGTACATCTCGGCCAACCGTGACGAGGATGTTTTCGACAACCCGTTCCGCTTCGACGTGAGTCGCGACCCGAATCCGCACCTGGCGTTCGGCTTCGGTCCGCATCTGTGCCTCGGCGCGCAGCTCGCCCGCTTGGAGCTACGCGTGATCCTCACCGAAGTGCTCGGCCGCCTGCCCGACCTGCGCCTGACGAGCCCCGACGATCCGCCGACGTTCACGCATTCGTCGTTCGTCCGCGGTATCCAGTCCCTCCCGGTCACGTTCGGCGGCAGGTCGAAGATTCAGTAGCGGGGTAGAGCGGGGCTCAGTTGGGTGGGTCTGGTGGGTCGTCGGTGTCGTGGCACTCCTTGCGCATTCGCCAGCGAAGTTTGGCGCGGAGTTGGTCGAGGTGATCGACGGTTCGTTCGGGCAGTGGGGTGCCGCCGTGGTCGTGGAGTCGGTGGTCGCGGTTGTGGGGGCGGCATTCGATTTTGGCGTTCCATTGGCTGGTGGGACCGCCACGGGAGTAGGGGGATGATGTGGTCGACGTCGCAGTCGTCGGCGGGGGTATCGCATTGTGAGGGGTGTTGGCAGCGACGGTCGCGTACTTGAATGGCGCGGCGGATGGCACCGGTGAAGGTTCGGCGTGAGGAGACGGAGATGATCGTGGATGGTCCGTCGAAGAGGACGCACTCGATGTCGGATTCGGTGAGGTGGGCAAGGAGCTGGTTGGGCGTGATGACGATGCCGTTGCTGAGTTCGCAGAGCCGGTCGAGTGTCTTCTCGCCGACGACGACGGTGAACAGCGGGCGTGGGCGGCGTCCATCAGCCGGCGCGGTAGCGGAACGTGTGGCCATTTCGATCAGGGCTGCGGCGCGGCGTTGGGCGGGTGTGCGGTTGGTTCCGGCGGTTTGATCGGCGAGGCGGATCTGTTCGGCAAGACGGTTCAGTTCGTGCTCAATGATGGTGCCGCCAATCGCGTCGAACACCCCATCGAGGACGAGGATGTCGTCGATGGTGCGTGAGGCATACAACCGCGAATCGACAGGCGCGCTGGCGTCGGCTGTACCGAAGTCGGTAGTCGAGTCATCGGTTGCCGGGCCGGCAGCATTGTTCGGCTCGGCGATCGGGTCGTCGGCTTTGGGGTCGTTCCCGGGCGTTGATTCGGCGCGATGTTGGTCGCTGAGTTCTTCGTCGGTTTGGTTGGCCCAGTAGCGGACGGCCCGTGCTCCGTCAGCGAACGACAGCCTGACGCATCGGTTGACGAGAATTGCTTCGTCGCGTTCGAACAGCGCCCGCCGTTTGGGGGTGTTGACGTGGGCGAGGAGATCAAGGTGGTCGGTGCTGAGCCGGCCTTCGACGACGGCGGTGCGGGTGAGTGGGAGGTGGCCGATGCGTCGTGCTCGGCGGAGCTCCCCGCTCGTCGAGCGAACGGCGGCGCGAGTTTCGCGGGCGAGTCGGTTGGCTGCGCTGCGGGATCCATCTGTTTGCCATATCCGGCGGGTGTCCCACTCGGCGAGTAGACCGGCGGCAGCGACCGATAGCCGCGATCGCTCGGCCCGCACACGCGCGACCAGATCGTGCAGGTTTGCGTCGTCGAGGGATCCCGGATCGAGGTCCAACAACTGGGATGTGGCATCGTGCAGCGGTGCATGTGGCTCCGCCGACCACTGGGATGCGACCACAGCGCTGAACATGATTCGATCATCGCATGGGGGTGTCACAGAGTTATCGGGATCCGGCCCAGCCGCCAGGGCAGCAGATCAGTGCAGCCAGCGCGAGATCGATTCGACCACGCACACGGGCTTGCTGACGCCGTCAGCTTCGATGGTGATCGTCATCGTGGTTTGCAGCCCGCCTGGAACGTCCGCGACATCGGTGAGCTGTGCGCCGGCACGGACCCGCGAGCCGACCGGCACGGGCGCGGGAAAACGCACACGGTTGGTGCCGTAGTTGACTCCGGCGGCGAAGCCGGTGACCTCGACGATCTGCGGGAGGAACAGGTTGGACAACGACAGCGTGAGGTAGCCGTGGGCGATCGGTGCGCCGAACGGGCCGGCGGTGGCGCGCACTGGATCGATGTGGATCCACTGGTGGTCGCCGGTCGACTCGGCGAAGGCGTCGATGCGCTGCTGGTCGATCAGCAACCAGTCGCTGTAGCCGAGGTGCCGGCCGAGCGCAGCGCGTACCTCGTCGGGACCGTCAAGCACGGTGGCGGCCACGCTCACGCTCACGCTCCCAGCCGGGCGAGCACCACTTCGGCTTCGGCGATGATCCGATCGATGAGTTCGTGGCATGACGGCAGGTCGTCGATCACTCCGACAACCTGGCCGCTGGCCATCACGCCGCTGGCGGTGTTGCCGTCGACAAGGGCAGCCTTCAGCAGCATCGGGGTGTTCGCCGCCATCAACATCTGCGCGTAGCTGAGGTTGCCGGCAGCGCGCATTGCCGTTCCCTCGCGCCACATCTGACGCAGCGTCAGGCCGGTCATCGTCTTGAACCGGTTGGCGTTTAGCGCGGCCCGCCCCAGTGACAGAACCTTGCCGCGGCCCGATTCGAGTTGGTCGATGAGCTCGGTGTTGAGCACCCGGTGCGGCACCCCGTCGACCTGCTTGGTGACGGTGGTGTCGGCAACACCTTTAGCGAGGTAGTAGTCCTTCACCGACTGCGGCACCGCCGAATCGCTGGTGAGCAGGAACCGTGTTCCCATGGCGATGCCATCGGCGCCGTAGGCCAGCGCAGCGACAAGGCCGCGGCCGTCGAAGAACCCGCCGGCGGCGATGACCGGCACCCGGCCCTGCACGGCGTCGACCACCTGCGGCAACAGGATGCTGGTCGGCACCGACCCGGTGTGGCCGCCGCCCTCGCCACCTTGCACGAGCACCGCGTCGACACCCCACTGCAGCACCTTCTCGGCGTGGCGCTTCGCCCCGATCGAGGGGACGACGAGCACACCGCCATCGTGCAGGCGCGAGATGAGCGCCTCCTTCGGCGCCTGCGCGAACGACGCCACGCGCACGCCCTGGTCGATGAGTAGCGCGACCCGGTCGTCGATGTCGTGTGCGTCGGCACGTAGGTTGACCCCGAACGGTCGATCGGTTCGAGAGCGCACCTCGGCCACCGCTGCTCGCAGCTGGGCGAAGTCCATCGTCGCGCTGGCGAGGATGCCGAGCGCACCGGCGTTGGCCGTTGCCGCAACCAACCGTGGACCGGCGACCCAGCCCATCCCGGTTTGCACGATCGGCACCGTCACGCCGAACAAGTCGCACACACCCGTGCGCAGCGTGGCGTGCATCGCTACTGCGGGTCCGGGACTTCGCGCAGGCGCAGCCCCCGCGGGTCGAGCCGGTTGATCGTCGCCAGCTCAGTCTCGGAGGGGGAGCGGCTGGTAGGGACGTCGGCAGGGACTACGAGATCGAACCCGGTGGCAGCCATTACGTCGGCGACCGCCACTCCGGGGTGCACGCTGCGCAGTCGCATCCGCCGCTCCTTGCACTCGAAGTCGAGTACCGCAAGGTTGGTCACCACCCGACGCAGATCGTGATGCGCCTGCACCCACTCACCGAGCGCCTCGGCGCGGTCGTAGCCGATGCCGCTGACCATGTCGACCATCGCGGTGAACACCGCCGGGGTGTGCTTGGGGATCCAGAAGCTCGTCGCGTGATTGATGGTGTTACCGGGGCCGCCGCGCACGCCGAGCAGCTGTGCCTTCGGCTTCGCCCACGGCCCGATGTTGGCAATGTTGGTATTGCCCCGCGGGTCGATCTGCGATGCACCCATCATCACGTGCCGGCGTCCACCCCAGAGCGTGTCGAACACCGTGCGGAACGGGATCCAGCCCTCAACCAGTTTGTCGGGGCCGCCGATTGGAAGTTCGTTGCCGACGAAGAAGGCCTCGCCGTCGCTGACCATCAGGTCGGGTTCGAACGTGCTGCGCGCCAGCCGTGCCCCGAGCATCGGGATCGTGCCCATCCCCGAGGCGAAGATCTCGCCGTCACCACGAAACGCCTCGGCTGCGGCAACCACGACGATGTCGGCTAGCAGTGTCATTGCGCTGCGCTCCACTCGGCAACTGCGGCCTGGTAGCGGCCCTCGTCGCCGCCGAGGAACTGTTTGGTGAACGCTTCCCAGCGGCCGGCATCGGTGGCCGCGGTCGCGTAGTGCTTCTGGAACGACTCGTCGCGTTCGTAGTCAGGCTGGCAGTTGGTGAAGTGGGCACCGTTTGGCGCTTCGATCACGCCGTCGACCATCGAACGGTTGATCCGCAAGGTGTGGAACGTCCCTTCATCGAGCAGCGACTCAGTCGCGATCACGCGTTCACACGACACGAAGCGTCGGCCCGGTTCGCACGCGCCGAGGAACAGATCGTCGAAGTACAGATCGGGGCCGAGGAACTGGGCGTTGCCCGATTGATCGGACCGGTTGAGGTGCACGAACGCGGCGTCGAGGCGGATCGCCGGAACCGCCAGCAGCTCCTCGCCGTCGGCGTACGGCGAGCGGACCGTCCGCAGCGACGGGTTGACGTCGACCACCCCGGATCCGAGGCCCGACCGTGTCGGCAGGAACGGAAGGCGCAACGACCCGGCGTACAGCGCCCACTGCAACATGCCCTCGTCGTACTCGACGCACTCGGCGATGGTGCCGTTCTGGCGGGCGGCGCGGAAGTGCGGTTCGAGCGGGATCGAATCGAGCGAGACGAAGCCGTAGACCAGCTTGCGGATTTTGCCCGCCGCAGCGAGTAGCCCGACATCGGGGCCACCGTAGGAGACGACGGTGAGGTCGGTGAGCGGGCTGCGCAGCAACGCGCGCACGAGCGACATCGGCTTGCGCCGGCTGCCCCACCCACCGATGCCGATGGTCATCCCGCTGTCGAGCGTGGCGATCGCGTCGTCGTGGCAGATCCGCTTGTCGCGACTCACCGGTCGCTTCCAGTTTCGGTGGCCTTGGTTGTGCCGGCGAAATCATCGCGCAGTTCGTCGGCGACACCGCTGAGGTTGAGCTCGAACGTGAAGCCCTGTTCGAAGCGGTAGCTCCTCTTCACATCCCACAAGTCGATGCCGTTGAGGCTCTCCTTCGCGGCCCGGATCACCGTCGGCGACTTCGCCGCGATCTGCGCGGCTACAGCGATCGCTGCGTGGCGCAGCTCGGCCCGTCGCACCACCGCGTGAACGCTGCCGAAGTGGTGCAGCTCGGCCGCGGTGGCTGTCGCCGAGGTGTACACCATCGCCCGCATCTTGTGCTGGGGGACCAGACGCGACAGGTGCGTCGCCGCGCCGAGCGCGCCACGGTCCACCTCTGGCAGCCCGAAGTAGGCGTCGTCACTGGCGACGATGATGTCGGCGTTACCGGCCAGGCCGATCCCGCCGCCGAGGCAGAACCCGTGCACCGCGGCGATCACCGGCACCGCACAGTCGTACACCGCGGCGAACGCTGCGTAGCAGCCCTTGTTGGCGCCAATGAGCGCGCTGAAGCCGGTGGTGTTCTGCATCTCCTTGATGTCGACGCCAGCGTTGTAGCCCTTGCCCTCGGCGCGCAACACGACCACGCGCACGGTTTCGTTGCGGCCGGCCGCGCTGACCTGGTCGGCCACCTCGAACCACTGCGCGACCGTGAGGGCGTTGACTGGCGGGCAGTCCATCACGATCTCGGCGATGCCGCGGTCGTCGATGCTCGTCACGATCCCCATGCGGCGATGGTACCCGCGATCTGACGCCCCGTCAGAAACGGAACGGGTCTACGGCGAGGTCGGCTACGGTACCGCAGCACATTTCGATGAACCCGGGGGATACACGATGAACGACGTACACGAGGCCGACGCCGCGACGGTGACCAAGGAACTCATCTATCACCGGTTCTTCCTGCCCACGGCGCGACGCAATGCCGACCGGCCGTGCACGACGAACGCAGCGACCGGTGTCACCCGAACATACGCTCAACACCTTGACCGGGTGGGCCGTGCGATCGGCGGGTTACAAGGGCTCGGCGTCGGCCGTGGCGACCGGTTCGCGTTGATGATGGCGAACTCGCCGGAGTACCTCGAGTTGTTCCACGCAGCGATGCTCGGCGGTGGTGTGGTCAACCCGTTGAACCTGCGCTTTGCCCCGAACGAGTTGGCGTACGTGCTGAAGGACTCGGGCAGCACCGTGTGCTTCGTCGACAAGATGTTCGCACCGCTGATCGACGCGGTGAAGGAGGCCGCCGGTCTCGAGCACGTGATCCTCGTCGGCGACGGCGACGTCGCGCACACGATGAGCTACGAGGCGATGCTTGCCGCGTCGGAGCCGGTCATTCCAGAGGAAGGCGAGGAGTCCGACCCGGTCGTGCTGATGTACACCGGCGGGACAACAGGGTTGCCGAAGGGCGTGCTGTCGAGCCAGCGGGCGCAGATCCTCAACGCCTACCACTGCCGGATGGGTTTGCCGTTCAACCGTGACACCAAGTACTTGATGTTGACGCCGATGTTTCATGCTGCTTCGACGTTCGCGATGGTCCTCGCATCGGCCGTTGGCGGACACATGGTGACCGTGCCGATGTTCGAGCCATCGGCAGCGATGCGGGCGATCCGCGAACATCGCCCGACGCTGACGGTGATGGTGCCGACGATGATCGGGATGGTGCTGGCGCACCCGGAGTTCACCGCTGATGCGCTGGACTGCGTCAACGACTTGGGCTATGGCGCCTCTCCGATGCCGACGGTGCTGCTCGAGAAGTTGGCCGCGCTGTACCCGGCGCTGAACCTGTGGCAGGTGTACGGCATGACCGAGGCATCGCCCGCGCTGACGATGCTGACACCCGCCGATCACCGCGCTGGCGGTGCGCTGCTGAAGTCGGCAGGCATGGCGGTGCCGGGTGTCGTGCTGTCGATCCGCGACGCTGACGGCAACGAAGTCGCAGACGGTGAGCCGGGGGAGGTGTGCGCCCGCGGTGGCAACTACATGATCGAGTACTGGAACAAGCCCGAGGCGACCGTCGAAGCGTTTACCGGGGGTTGGTACCACACCGGTGACGCCGGCTACATCGACGCCGAGGGCTACCTGTTCCTCGTCGACCGCGTGAAGGACATGATCGTGACCGGCGGTGAGAACGTGTACTCCTCCGAGGTCGAGAACGCGATTGCCAGCCACCCGGCCGTGCTGCAGGTTGCCGTCATCGGTGTTCCGAGCGACGAGTGGGGCGAAGCGGTGCATGCGATCGTCGTGCTCCGCCCGGATGCAACCGCCACCGAGGCCGAGATCATCACCCTCGCTCGGCGGTCGATCGCCGGGTTCATGCTGGGCTTGTCCGTTTCGTTCGGCGCCGATCCGCTGCCGCTGTCAGGTGCGATGAAGGTCCTCAAGCGTGAACTGCGCGCCCCCTACTGGGAGGGCCACGAGCGCCGGGTCGGCTGACTGGCACGTTGGCAGGCCGGGTCGCAATCTAGAGTCCGCACGTGGGTACCGCGACGTTTGATTTCACCGGCGATGTCGTGCTGATCACGGGCGGCACGAAAGGTGTCGGTCGCGGCATCGCTGCACGTTTCGAGCAGGCAGGCGCGCAGGTGGTGGTATGTGCTCGTTCTGCCGGCGACAATCCTCTGCCGGATACGTGGGACTTTCGGGCCGCTGATCTTCGCGACGGTGAGCAGGCGTGGGGACTGGTCGACGGCATCGTTGCCACACATGGTCACATCGACGTGGTGATCAACAATGCCGGCGGTTCGCCCCCGGTCGAGACGGCGAGCGCGGCACCGCGGCTGACCGAGCGGATCGTCGCGTTGAACCTGCTGGCCCCGCTCTACATCAGCCAGCGGGCCAATCACCACATGCAGGGTCAGGCCGGGGGAGGGGCGATCGTCAACATCGGCAGCGTCTCCGCGCAGCGGCAGTCGCCGACCGCAGCGGCATACGGTGCGGCCAAGGCCGGCATGGCGAACTTCGCAATGACCGCGGCGCACGAGTGGGCGCCGAAGGTGCGGATCAACACGGTGATGGCAGGGATCATCCGTACCGAGCAAGCGGCCATGCACTACGGCGACGACGCGGCCATCGCTCGGATCGAGGGGATCATCCCCATGGGACGGATGGCCACCCCCGACGACATCGCCGATGCGTGCATGTACCTCGCGTCTTCGGCCGCGGCGTATGCCACCGGCGCCACCGTGCTGCTCGACGGCGGTGGCGACCGACCGGCGTTTCTCGCCGCACTGGAAGCGAACGACGTTCCCACGGGCTGAAGGTGACGAATCTGACGTTGCGTCAGATGCTCGCGACTGGTGCTGGCTACCATCGCCGCCATGCCGATCCTTCCGCTCGGGCGGGCGTTCACCGAGGCCGCACTGCGCGACCCCGACCGCCCCGCCGTCACCGTCGACGACGTCACCACCACCCGAGCTCAGCTCGAATCGCTGGCCAACCGGATGGCCAGAGCATTTGCCGAGCTTGGTCTGAAGCTGGGTGACTACGTCACGATCGGGCTGCCGAACTCAGCAGAGTTCTTCGCCGCCACGCTTGCTGCGTGGAAGCTCGGCGCAGTGCCCCAGCCGGTGTCGCCGCGGTTGCCCAAGCGTGAGCGCGAGGCGATCGTCGAACTTGCCGGTTCGGTGCTGGTGCTCGGTGCCGACTCCGATGCGCACCCTGGCCGGGTCTGCTTGCCGGTCGGCTGGTTGCCGGACGAGTCGTTGGATGATTCGCCGCTGCCCGATGTGATCGCACCGACGTGGAAAGCGCCCACGTCTGGTGGCTCGACGGGTCGCCCGAAGCTGATCGTCGCCGGTGATCCAGGCGTCATCGACACTGACGCGCCACCGGCGATGGGAGTGCACCGCGATGGCGTGATGCTGGTCCCGGGCCCGATGTATCACAACGCCCCGTTCAGCTACTCGGGGCGTGGTCTGGTCATGGGCAACCACATCGTCACGATGTCCCGGTTCGATGCCGCAGCCACCCTCGCCGCGGTGGAACGGCACCGGCCCGACTGGATGCTGCTAGTACCGACGATGATGCTGCGCATCTCCCGCCTCGAGGGTCACGCCGACCATGACATGTCGTCGGTGCTGGTGGTGTGGCACATGGCCGCGCCGTGCCCGCCATGGTTGAAGGAGTCATGGATCGATTGGCTCGGCGGCGAGCGGATCTTCGAGTTGTACGCAGGCACCGAAGCCCAGTCGGTGACCGTGATCCGCGGTGACGAGTGGATGACCAGGCGCGGCTCGGTCGGTCGCCCGATCTTCGGCGAGATGAAGGTGGTCGACACCGACGGCAACGACGCCGCGCCGGGCGAGGTCGGCGAGATCTACATGCGCGCCCCCGAAGGTATGGTCACGTACCGCTACCTCGGGGCCGACCCGAAACGCAATGATGAGGGTTGGGATTCGCTCGGCGACATGGGTTGGATCGACGTCGACGGCTACGTGTTTCTCACGGACCGGCTGGGCGACATGATCCTGTCCGGTGGTGCCAACATCTACCCGGCCGAGGTGGAGGCAGCGATCGACGAGCACCCGTCGGTGCTGTCGAGCGCAGTGATCGGCCTGCCCGACGAGGACCTCGGCAGCCGGATCCACGCGATCGTGCAACCAGCCGCCGGCTTGACGATCAGCGACGACGACCTACGTGCCCACCTAGCCGAGCGGCTCGTGCGCTACAAGATCCCGCGCACGTTCGAGTTTGTCGCGGACCCCCTGCGCGACGACGCCGGCAAGGTCCGCCGCAGCCAACTCCGCGCCGACCGCTCCGGCACGGCGTAGCCGACGAGCCCGGCACCCGGCGGCCCACCAGGGCTGGTTAGGTGACTTGATCGTGGGTCCGGGGCTGACAAGGAGGGAACGACACCTACGGCAATTGCCATCCAGCGCGACCGGCTCTCTCACCCTCGAACTCCGGCACTTCGGTCAGTCATGCCCCGGACCCAACCCGAATCCTACGACGGCTGCGCCCAGGTGAAAAGGCCCAATTGTGTGACAGTCGGTCGGCCCCGGCTTGCTGGATGTCAAGGACTCGTGGTTGCCCCGCTGGCCTGTTGCGCCGCTTCCATTTCGGCGAGAAGCGCTGCCGGCCAACGACCACCACACCAGATCGTGTCTTTGGATATCTGGCCATCGCGCAATTTGAGGATGTGCGCCTGATGGCACATGTGGGCCACCCCTTGCTCGTCCCAGCGCAGGGTCAGTTCGACCAGTTCCCCGTCAGCCAGCGCGGTACGCCGGACATCTTCGAATCGACCCGGTTCTGCGTACCACTTGCTGAGCTCGGCTTGAACCGCCCCTGCACCCCGGACCGAATAACGCCAGTTCGGGACCGTGGCGTCGAGCACCACGTCGTCACAATAGATTTCGACGGGAATCCTCGCGGCCTCGATCCCCGCCACGAACTCGTCAACGGCACTCGTGCTCTTCATGTCATCACCTTTCGTGTCTGTCTGTGTCTGGGTTCTCGCTGTGTCTGGTTCTGCCTGTGCCCCTGTCAACCTTTGACGTAGGAGAGCTTCTCGGAGATCTGGCCTCCACGAACGCGAAACACATCAACGCCCCGCACGTGTCCGTCGTCCCACGTGTATCGCCACAGCTGGACCACCCGGTCGGCCGCGGCAAACGACTCCTCCTCATGGAACGCGGCAGCATCGTTATCAAAGATCGGTTGCCACGCCGCACGGACGGCATCCTTGCCGACGTAACGAGTGCCGTCGGGTGCGGGACCTGTGGCATCGAATATGCAGTCATCGGTGACCAGCGCCAACGCGGCGTCGAGGTCGTGTGCCGCCCAGGCTGCGCCGAACGCCGCGATGACTTCGATCTCGTTCACGTCGTCAGTTTCCGGGGGTGGTGGCGTAGTTGCTCGCTCCGAACCAATCGACCACCACCACTGCCTCGTCACCGACGACCCAGGCATCATGACCGCTGGGAAGCGAGGTGACATCGCCGGGGCCGGCGATGAATTCGGTCCCGTCGTCCATGCGGATCGCCAATCGGCCGCTGACGTGGTACTGGAAGTGGGGCGCGAGGCAGCTCGCGGTTTGAGCGATTGGTTTGACGTCGTTGGACCACCGCCACCCCGGCTCGAGCACGAGCCGACCAACCTCGGCACCGCCGATGTTGATGATCTCGGCGCGGCCATTGGGAAACTGTCTCACCTCATCAGCAGTGACAAAACTACGATGCTCGGTACTTTGCACGGCGGTTGCTCCTTCTCGGCTTGTCGGGTCCGGTACACTCGACGGTATTCAACCTACCTACTAGTAAGTAAGAGGTCAAGGAAAATTTTACGCCCACACGACACCATGGGGCCTGACGCGATCTTTTCAGGACTACCCGGCGATAGGGACACCGCTTCGCTGGTGCTCGATGCCGCAGAACGGCTTGTGCAGACTCGCGGGTTCAACTCGTTCAGCTACGCCGACGTCGCTCGCGAACTCGAGCTCACCAAGGCTGCGCTTCATTACCACTTCGCCACGAAGGCGGATCTTGGCGAGGCTCTGCTTGAACGCTTCGCCGCACGCTTCGCGAGCGCGCTCGACAGAATCGATGCCAAACCCGCGCGCGCGCCGGACAAGCTTGCCGCCTACGCCGACCTGTACCTCGATGTGCTGCGTCGCGACCAGATGTGCCTGTGCGGGATGCTCGCGGCCGAATACCGAACGCTGCCCGAACGCATGCAGGTGATCGTGGTCCGATTCTTCAACGACAACGAAGCTTGGCTGACGGGGGTCGTCGAGCGAGGGCAAACGGAGGGCACGATCGACGGCGCCGTATCACCTCACGACGCGGCGCGCTCGATTGTTGCTGCGTTCGAAGGTGCCATGCTGATCGCTCGGCCTTTTGGTGACGTGGCATGGTTTCAGGCCACGGCGGCCACCGTTCTCAACGGTCTGGTCAGCGCGGCCTCTGTGCCGGCTCGCGGGCAGTGAGCCGCAGCGCCAGGAGCCAGGCGGCCGCGATGGCACCCGCCCCGAACCAGGCAAACCACACCCACGTTGCAACCTCGCTAGCCGAGAACAATGAGTGATGTCGCGCGGACACCGCGACCGTCGCCACGGTGAACGCGAGCATGGCAATCGTGATCGGGATCACGTCAACCAGCGTTGCGCGTGCCGAGTATCGCCAACAGCACCAGGCGATGGCCAAGAAGGGGCCACTGTAGAACTGAGCCAGGCCGTTGCTGATCGGCCACGGCCAGGCATCGACCATGAGCTCCCGGGCCACCAACAACAACACACCGATCACCCCGTAGAACGCCGCCTGCACCTGCAGAACTCGCCGAGCGGCGATGGTCAGCGATGGGCCAGGAGATGGTGGTCCCGTGCGGCCCCGAGTCCACAGGATCAAGGCCACGCCCAGCAGCGGATACACGACGTAGGACCCGGTCCACACCCACACCGGTGCCAGGTCGAAGTCGAATGCCTCCAGATTCAAGAGCGTGACGATGAGCAACAGGGCTGTGAAGATGATCACCGCCGGCGGCCCGGGTGTGATCTGGGACCGAAACCGGGCGATCGCACAGCAGCCCATGTAGACGGTGCCGAACAGGTAGAGCGAGGCGACGAACCGGGCGTGGAGCGGCGGTAGCAGCGCCCAGGTAAACGACTCGTCCATGCGCGCCGGGACGACGAAACCGAGGTAGGCGACGAACAACGCGGCGACGGTGATGACGCCGAAGTAGGCCCGCTCGGCCAGGTGGATTCCGGATGGCGTCGGTGCGGATTGGCCCGTGCCGTATCGTCCGCTCTCTCCCACCATGACGGCCCTCTGTCGGTGATCCGGGCCGGAATCGGCCGGTACGCGAATGGTAGTTCGCTCCACGCCACGGTTGCGTTGCTGCATCGTTTCCGGGTAGTACGACACGCTAGGGCGATTCGTGATTCGGGGGTGCCCGGCGCCTCAGGGGTGTTGGGAGCTGACGCTCACTACCTCGCCGGTCATGTACGAGCTGTACTGCGAGGCGAGGAACACGATGACGTTGGCGATCTCCCATGGTTCAGCGGCGCGGCCGAACGCTTCCCGTGACGTCAACTCCGTAAGCAATTCGGGCGAGGTCACCTTGGCCAGGTTGGCGTGCATCGCCAGGCTTGGCGCCACGGCATTGATCCGCACACCGCGGGGCGCGGCTTCGATGGCCGTGCAACGGGTGAACGCCATTACCCCTGCCTTCGCCGCGGCATAGTGCGCTTGGCCGGCCTGCGCCCGCCATCCGAGGACCGACGCGTTGTTGACGATGACGCCGGCACCACGCGGGTACATGTGTGCAAGCGCAGCCCTGGTGACCCGGAACGTACCGGTGAGGGTGACATCGAGCACCAGCGACCACTGCGCATCCGTCATCTCATGCACCTCGGCGGTACCACCGAGACCGGCGTTGTTGACAACGACATCGATCCCGCCGAGGGCCTCGGCCGCTCCATCGATCATGGCCTGCACGCTCGATTCATCGGTGACGTCGGCGACGATGCAGAGCACGCCCAACTCCTCGGCGGTCTCGCGGAGCCGCCGCTCGTGCTTGTCGGCGATCACCACCCGCGCTCCTTCGGCGAGACATCGCTGCGCTGTGGCCGAACCGATGCCGCTGCCCGCCGCGGCGGTGACGAGCACTCCTGTGCCGAGGAGCAGCCCGTGGGCCGGGGGCGGGGCGGCGGGCGGGTTCGGGCGAGGGGCGGCGGGCGGGTTCGGGCGAGGTGCCGGTGGGGTCATTGTCGTTGCCTTTCGAGCGGTGCGGCCATCAGCGCGCCAGCCCGAGGACGCGTTCGCCGATCACGCTACGTTGGATCTCGTTCGACCCGCCGTAGATGGTGTCTGACCGCGAGAACAGGAACAGCTTCTGCTCCAACGACAGCTCGTAGTGGCCCGCCTTGCTCACGCCAGCCGGACCGATCAATCCGGCCGGTCCGAGCAGGTCGATCATGAGGTTGCACAGGTCGCGGTGCCAGGTCCCCCAGAACAACTTGGAGATGCTGGCCTCGGGCCCCGGCACCCCGGCGCCCATCGACCGCAATGCGTTCCACCGCATGAGTTGCAACCCCGTGTGCGCGGTCATGAGCCGTTGACGCATCACCGGATCGCCGGTGAGGCCGGACCGGCGCGCGAGGTCGATGACGTGGCGCACCTCGCGCTCGAAACCGACCTGCTGGGCCAGGGTGGAGATGCCGCGCTCGAAGCCGAGCAGCGTCATCGCCACGCGCCATCCGTCGCCTGGTGTGCCGACCACCATGTCGGCACCGGTGCGTGCCCCGGTGAAGAACGTCTCGTTGAACTCGCCACCACCGGTGAGCTGCACGATCGGACGGACCTCGACGCCGGGCTGGTCCATGGGCACCAGCAGCAGGCTGAGCCCGCTGTGACGCTGCGATCCCGCCTCGGTGCGCACCAGCACGAAACACCAGTGGCTCACGTGCGCGAGCGAGGTCCACACCTTCTGGCCGTCGATCACCCACTGGTCGCCATCGAGGTGGGCGCGGGTCTGCACGTTGGCGAGATCACTGCCTGCATCGGGTTCGCTGTAGCCCTGGCACCAGCGGTGCGTTCCGTCGAGGATGCCCGGCAAGAACCGGGTGCGCTGAGCGTCGGTGCCACGCTCGATCAGCGTTGGCGCGAGTAGGTTCTCGCCCATGTGGTTGACCCGGGCTGGTGCTCCGGCGCGGCAGTACTCCTCGGCCCAGATGACCTGCTGGCCAACGGTTGCGCCCCGGCCACCGTGACGCTCCGGCCAGCCGAGACCGATCCAACCGGCCTCGCCGAGGACGCGCTCCCACCGGACGCGCGTCTCGAATCCGACGTCTTCGTCGCCCGGTCCGCCGCGGCCGCGCAACTCGGCGAACTCGCCGACCACGTGATCACCAAGCCAGCGCTGGACAAGGGAGCGGAACTGGTTGTCGGAGAGCTCGGCGAGGGGGGTGGTCAACGTGAGGCCCATGGTTTCTGACGGTCCGTCAGAAACTAGCATCGCCAAGCATGGAGGCCATTGCGGGGATGAGCGACCGAATCGCGCTGGCCCATGTGGCCGGCTACGCGCAACGGGTCGAAGCGCTCGGCTACGACACCTTGCACGTCCCCGAAACCGTGCACGACGCGATGGTGGTCTCGCTGCTCGCGCTGCAGGCAACCAAGCGCTTGCGCGTGGCGAGCAGCGTCGTCCTCGCGTTCGTGCGCAGCCCGATGCTCGTCGCCTACACGGCGTGGGACCTCGCCTCGGTGAGCGGTGGCCGATTCGAGCTCGGCCTCGGTTCGCAGATCCGCCAGAACATCGAGGGCCGCTACTCGATGCCGTGGGCCGAACCGGTTGGGCGCATGCGTGAGTACGTCGAATCGCTACGCGCGATCTGGCACTCGTTCGCCACCGGTGAGCCGCTGCACTACGTAGGCGAGCACTACGCCTTCACCCGGCTGCAGCCGTTCTTCAACCCTGGCAACCACCAAGCAGGGGCACCTCCGGTCTTGCTCGGGGGAGTGAACGAACGGATCTGCGGGCTCGGCGGATCGCACGCCGACGCGTTCGTCACCCATCCCACCAACTCGAACCCGCGCTACCTGCGCGAGTTCTGCCTCCCTCGACTTGACGAGGCGGCCGCCGCAGCCGGCCGCCCGCGCCCGCGCGTGGTCACCGGCAGCATGTTCGTCACCGGTCGCACCGCCGTCGACGTCGCCGCGAGTCGCGAACACCTACGCGCCACCCTCGCGTTCTTGTACACCACGCCTGCGTACCGGCGGACGCTCGACCTGTTTGGATGGGCCGAACTCGGTGAGCGTTTGCAGCGGATGACCCGCGAAGGAGAGTGGGACCGACTCGACACCTTGCTCACCGACGAGGTGCTGGACGCAATCGTTCCCCAGGGCGCGTGGAACGAGCTGCCGGCGTTGGTCGAGGGGTGGTTCGGCGGTTTGGTCGATGGGGTGATGCTGCCTGTGCCGGCTGACCCGGTCAACGACGCCGAGTTCGCCGACGTCATCTCCGCCATACGGGCCATCGGATCTGACGGCGCGTCAGAAACCGCGTAGGCTCGCAGCGTGCATCTCGCCGAAACGCCAGACCAACAGGCGCTGCGTCAGCAACTGCGGGCGTACTTCGCCGAGCTGCTGACGCCACAGGTACGGGAGCTTCTAGGGACGCCCGGCGAGGGAAGCCCCGAGTTCCGCCGGGTGGTCCGCCAACTCGGCGCCGATGGCTGGCTCGGCCTCAGCTGGCCGGTCGAGTACGGAGGTCAGGGTCGCCCGGCCACGGACCAGTTCATCATGTTCGACGAGATCCAGCGCGCCCACGCGCCGTTCCCGTTCGTCACCGTCAACACCGTCGGGCCCGCCATCGCCGCCCACGGCACTCACGAACAGAAGGCGGCGTACCTGCCGGGCATCCTCGCCGGCGAGCTCAACTTCGCGATCGGTTACACCGAACCAGAAGCCGGCACCGACCTGGCCAGCCTGCGCACCTCTGCCATCCGCGACGGCGACGAGTGGCTGATCAATGGCACCAAGGTGTTCACCTCGGGCGCCAACCAGGCTGATTACATCTGGCTCGCCTGCCGAACCGATCCTGACGCCCCCAAGCACAAGGGCATCAGCATCATCATCGTGCCTACATCGTCGCCGGGGTTTGCGTGGACGCCGATCGTCACCGTTGGCGACGTCTACACGACGGCCACCTACTTCACGGATGTGCGTGTGCCGATTGGCAACGTGGTCGGCGAGGCGAACGCCGGCTGGAGACTGATCACGATGCAGCTCAACCATGAACGCGTTGGACTCGCTGCGCTGTCGGGGCTCACTGAACGGCTGCTTGACGACGTGACGGAATGGGCCCGCGCCACGCCCGCCGCAGCCGATGGCAGCACCACGCGAATGATCGACGTGCCGTGGGTGCAGATCGATCTGGCTCGATGTCACGCGCTGCTGCAGGCCGTGCGATTGATGACGTGGAAGCTGGTGCGGGCGGTGAGCGACAACACGCTCAACCCGGCGCAGGCATCGAGTGTGAAGGTGTTCGGCACCGAGCAGGTGGTCAACGTGTACCGCATCCTGCAAGGTGTGTTGGGACCCATGGCGAACATGCGCGCTGGTTCGCCAGGGGCGGTGCTGCACGGTGAGCTCGAGCGTGCTGCGCGAGCGGCGCAGATCAACACGTTTGGCGGCGGGGTCAACGAGATCCAGCGCGAACTGGTGGCAACCGCCGGGCTGGGTCTCACCCGCTCGCGCTGAGCGCTCCGACTGCCATCGCCATCAGGTTGGACACCCAGATCTCGTGGGTGACCGAAGGCGTGCGGCCGCTGTCGATCTGTCGCGAGCGCGAACCAAGCGCTTGCGAGACAAGCTCGAGGAATCGGGTGACGCGTTCGTGGCGCACGTTGGCGGGCAGATCTGGTGGCAACAGCTCGGCGATGCCGACGAAGGCGCGCAACGCCTGCTCCGGCGTGCCCCCCTCCTCCCACCGGTCGAACAGGTCACCGAGCTGGCTGACGATCGACAGGAACTCCCGGCCCTCGGGTTCGTGCAGCAGTGATGCCTGCGGAAGCACCACTGCGGTCACCAGCCGCTCGAGCGTGGGCGTTTCCCCCGTCGCATCGAGCATCAGCCGGCGCTCGTGTTCGATGCGCGAGTTGTGCGTATCGATGATGGCTGTCAGCAGGCCGTCGCGCCCACCGAAGTGGTAGTGCAGCGCAGATGTGTTGCGTTGCCCGGCGGCTTCGACGACGGCCTTCAGCGAGGTGGCGTAGATACCGCTCTTGGCGAAGAGCCTGCGCCCGGCATCGACGAGGAGCTGTCGGGTCTCGGCCGCGTCACGTGGCATCAGATCCTCTGGATGATCGTCCCCGTCGCGACTGCGCCGCCGCAGCACATCGTGACGAGTGCGAACTCGGCGTCGCGCCGCTCCAACTCATGCAGTGCGGTGGTGATCAGCCGGCTGCCGGTGGAGCCGACTGGGTGGCCGAGCGCGATCGATCCGCCGTTGACGTTGACCTTGTCGACGAGGTCCTCGTCGGACACGCCGTACACCTGCGCCCACGACAACACCACAGAGGCGAAGGCCTCGTTGACCTCGACGATGTCGATGTCGGACATGGTCATCCCGGTCATCGCAAACAGTTTTGCCGTGGCATCGACGGGGCCATCGAGGTGGTAGTAGGGATCGGAACCGACGAGGCATTGCGCAACCAGACGAGCCCGCGGCCGCAGCCCCTCCGCCCGGGCCCGGTCCTCGCTCATCCACAACACCGCCGCCGCGCCGTCGCTGATCTGCGACGAGTTGCCGGCGGTATGGATGCCGCCGGGCATCACCGGCTTGAGTGCGGCGAGCTTGTCGGCGGTGGTGTCGCGCAAGCCTTGGTCGCGGGTGATGGTGATCGTGTTACCGCCTGGTGTGGTGCCGTCGACGGTCGTGACCTCGACGGGGATGATCTCACGCTCGAAGCGTCTCTCGTCGGTGGCCCGGATCGCTTTCTGTTGCGAGATCAGCCCGAGCATGTCGACACGCTCGCGGGTGATGCCGCGCCGCTCGGCGATGCGCTCGGCGGCACCGAACTGATCGGGCATGTCGATCGTGAAATCGGGGGGCTTCGACGAACCGTTGATGAAGGTGGTGTCGTCGATGCGGGGCACGTTGGCACCGAGCCACACCTTGCTCATGTGCTCGACCCCGCAGGCCAGGCCGACGTCGATCGCCCCAACGCCGATCAGGTTGGCGATCATGTGGTTGGCCTGTTGCGACGATCCGCACTGGCAATCGATCGTGGTCCCGGCCACCTGGTACGGCAGGCCCGCTGACAACCAGGCGGTGCGGGTGACGTTGCTGGCCTGCTCGCCGGCCTGCGTGACGCAGCCGCCCACCACTTGTCCAACCTGTCCGGGATCGACCCCGGCCCGGTTGAGCACGCCGACCTGGGCGTGCGACAGCAGGTGCGATGCGTGGACGTCGGCGAAGACGCCGTTGCGCCTGCCGACAGCCGTGCGGCCGGCTTCGACGATCACTGCAGTGTTCATGTTGTGCCTCCGAATTGGGATCGTCGCAACAGTAGATGGCGATGGGGAAGCGAACGTAGCTGCGAGCGCTTCTACTCGATGGTGCGGGTGGTGCATCAGGTACCTGAAGTTTTGTGATTGTTTCGTGATCCGCCACGCACGTCGTGATGGTGATCGCGTACGTTGCCAGGTGTGATCGAACAGCATCCGTTACCCGCCGCGGTCCGTTCGTTGGCGGAACGCGTCGGTGCCGCAGCGGTGCTGAAGGTGATCCGCGCGTCCAGCAGTGCTGTTGCGCGTCCTGCTGTGGCGTGCGGTGAGATTCCTGTCGTGGTCTGTGCCAACGATCCGTGCATGCAGCTCGCCGAGCGCTTCCGGCTGGCACTGATCGATGAGTCGATCGTTGATGCTCAGCCAGAGGTTCGCCGCACAGGCCTGCACCAGGCCGTGCAACACCTGCTGCCCGGCGGATGGCTGGCCTTCGTTCCGATCATGTCCGCCCGGCCCGATTCCGCCCGGCCCGATTCGGCCAGACTGGAGCCGACCGGATTTGCCGCGTTGTGCGCCGAGTTCGAGATGACCCCGGATCGATCGCTGGCTCGCGACGGTCTGGCGGTGTTTCGCCGTGGCGAGCGAACAACGGTTCATGATCTGATGTTCGAGGCGCGCTCGACGATTGGTCGGGTTGAGGCGAGCGAGTTGCACCGGCTGCTCGACTCCGCTGCTCCACCGTTGGTCATCGACACCCGGACGCACGTCGACCGCGCCCGGTCTGGTGTGATCGCGGGCTCGATCCACGTTCCGCGAACCGTGCTGGAGTGGCACCTCGACCCGATGAACGGATACCGCCACCCGCAGGTGACCTCGTATGACCAAGCGATGGTGGTGGTGTGCAACGGCGGATACAGCTCGTCGTTGGCCGCGGCAAGTCTGGCACGCCTGGGTTTCACGGCGATCGCTGATCTGATCGGTGGGATGCATGCGTGGCGGGCCAGCGGCTTGCCAACCGCATCGCCTGATCACTCGTTCCTCGACCTGTAGAACGACCTGCGTCAGCACCGCCTCAAGACGGCGTGCGTGAACCGCTGGATGGCACCCGACGGTGTCGTGTGATCGGTCTCGAACGATTCGATGAGATTGAACGCCGGAGCAAAGACGTCGACGATCGACGCTTCGTCGTGTTGGTGCACGGCGAGACCACTGCACTGCGTTGGACCGCTTCGCGCGAACGCCGAGAGGACGACGTGACCACCGCGACGAACAGCGCGCGCCGCGGCGGCGGCGTACGCAGCACGATCGGCAGCAGTCGTGAAGAAATGGAACACGGCGCGGTCGTGCCATGCGTCGATCGGTTCGGCGAAGGCCACCGTTCGGGCATCGCCGGTGAGCGTGACGAGCCGATCGTGTTCACCAACTCGTGAGCGCACCAGCGCCAGCGGAGTTGCCGAGATGTCGTTGGCGATCACACGGTGTCCGTCGACGAGGAGCTCATCGATCAATCCAGATGCACCGGCGCCGATGACGGCGATGGTCGCTGAAGGCACCGTGACACGGCGCAACAGCGTGAGTCAAGGTTCGGTGCTGCGTTGGTACCAGCTCATCCGATCGGGCAATGCCGTCTGCCAGACGGCATCCCAGTGCTCGACGATGCCGACCATTCGATGACCATAGGCCGGGAGCCGAGCGTGATCGATCGGACAGCCGAAAACAATCACGAAACTCGGCGCGACAAGGAGGGCGGCTGCCTGTCGAACTGGAAGGATTGCCCTATGCCGCGGATCGATCTGCTCGATGAAACCACCTCTCCGATCCTCGCCAGGCAGTACTTCGGCGATGGCGATCCGGGCCCGATCGTCGCCGCGCTCGCCAACGTGCCAGAACTACTGGCACCGACCATTGCCTTTGTCGGCGCAGCCCTCGGAGGAGGTGCCTCCTCCAGCCGGCACAAGGAGTTCGCAATCCTGCGGACATCGGCACTGCTGGGTTGCCAGTACTGCATCAATTCGCATACTGCTGTTGCGGTCGATGCCGGCTTGAGTGCTGCCGAAGTACGCAGCCTGCGCGGTGAGGTGCCGGTGGAGGAAGCGTTCACCGACGTCGCCGAGCGGGCGCTGCTGCGTTGGATCGACGCGATGGCCGGGGCCAGCGGCGCAGTCCCCGACGACATCTGGGCGGCGGCACGCTCGTGGTGGCCCGATCATGTCCTCGTCGAGTTGAGCGTCACCATCGGTGCGACCATGTTCCTCAATCGGTTCGCGACAGGCTTCGAGCTGCCCACCTCACCAAGCGTTCTCGCTCGACTTGACGCCGAAGGCCTGCGATGACCGACACCCTTCCAGCACCGGGACTGGCACCGGCACCGGCACCGGGGTCAATCGCCGCCGCCGTTGCCGAGGGCATGCTGCCGGGTCGGGTGTGGTTGTACACCAACTATCACTGCAACCTGGCGTGCTCGTACTGCCTCACTGAATCGTCACCGCGTAGCGATCGCCGGCAACTCGAACCGGCGGTCATGACCGCCGTCGCCGCGCAGGCTGCGCAGCTCGGCTTCACCGCGCTCGGTGTGACCGGGGGTGAGCCGTTTCTGTTGCCGTGGTTGCCGGACATGATCGTCGAGATGGCCGAACACCTCCCCGTCGTGGTACTGACCAATGGCACCCTGTTCGGTGGTGAGCGGATCGAACGTGGTGCCGCGTTGGCCCATCCCCACATCGCCGTGCAGATCTCGCTCGATTCGCACCTTCCCGACATCAACGACATGGCCAGAGGTGCCGACAACTTCGCTAAGGTCGTCGACGCCGTGCCGCGCCTGGTGGCACGGGGTGTGCGGGTGCGGATCGCCACCACCACCTCGGGACCGCTCGATGACTCGGCGCTCGATCCGCTGCGCGCGTTGGTCGCCGAACTCGGCGTAGCGGCCGAGGATCACCTCGTTCGCCCGGTGGTCCGCCGAGGGCGTGCTGACGAGCGCGGATTCGGCCTCGCTGCCAGCGCACAGGACATCCCGAGCGAGTTGACGATCACCGCCGACGGCGCGTTCTGGGGGAGCTTCGGGCCAACCGTGCGTGCCGGTCGGCTCGACACTGATCTGTTGCTCACGCGAACGGTGTTGCCGTTGTCGGTCCCGGCACATGCGTTGCTCGAGGCGCATGCATTGCTCGAGGCGGATGGGGCGATGCCGCCAGGCCACGACGCGAAGCTCGGCATCCGTTGAGCGTGATTCCACCGGGCCCGGTCGGGCCCACGCAAGCACTCTCACCGGATCGCCGCAACGATGGCGCGTGCGGTGTCGGCGAGCCGACCGTGATCACGCCGACCCTGATCACGGGGGCCCAGGGTGTCCACTTTGGCCGCCGCGACCACATCGTCGAAGATGTCGAGATCGCGGGCCATCACCAGATGGTGCACGTTTCGCTGGTGCGCGTGGAGGCGGGCGAGTTGCGCCATCCCAGTATTCGAGCCGCTCATCTCGACGCCCTCGAACAAGCCGTATGTCGCGGGCGTGCCGGGCCGACCCGCGTCGTGCAGCCCGATCGCCCAATACCCGCCATCGGAGGCGAGACCGATTGCATCACAGCCGCGCTGCAGCGCGTCGAGGCCGGGCCCGAGCGAGCCGATCGCCCGGGGTGTGTCCATCCCGACGATGATCCCCGGGCCGAGATCGTCGAACGCGTTGGCCAGCCGCTCGCCGAGCCCGTGCCCGCGCTGCTCCACCACGGCGTATCCGGGCCGCGCCCATTCGGTTGGATCACCATCGAACAGCAGCACCCGACGCACCGGGATGCTCGACCGATCAGCGAGACCGTCGATGGCATCGAGGGTGTCGGCCAGAGCCGCAGCCGCCAACTCCGCCGCCTGGGCTGGCGTGCACGGCGGGCACAGCCGGGTCTTGACGAATCCGGGTCGTGGTTGTTTGGCGATGACGGTGAGGTGCATGGTGCTGATCTCGATGCTGCTGGTGGTGGCGATGGCGGGCTACCAGAACGATGCCCCGTCGTGGCGCAACAACTGGCCCATGTCGACCAGTGCCCTGGCCGTGCCGCGCACAGTACCGGTCACCTTCGAACGGCCGGCCCGTTCGCGGTAGGGGACAGGCAGACCGGCGATCGTCCAGCCGGCCTGATGGGCGCGCAGCACCATCTCGAGGGGCCAGCCCGAACGTCGATCACGCAGTCCCAGTTCGACCAGCGCGATCCGATGCACCACCCGCATCGGACCCAGATCACGCACGGAGATGTGGGTCCGTCGGCGAACCTCGGCGGCCAACACGCGGTTGGCAAGGCGGGCGTGTGCCGGCCAGGTGCCGCGCGGCGCGATTCGTTCGCCGATCACCAGTTCGGCGTCGCCGCGTTCGAGCAGTTCCACCAACATCGGCAACGCAACCGGGTCGAGCGAGGCGTCGCAGTCCATGAAACACACCACGTCGTCGGTCGCAGCTTGCAGACCGGCCCAACACGCCGCGCCGAAACCACGCACGGGCTCGTGGACCACCAACGCGCCGGCCTGCTTCGCCAGCAGAGCCGTTGCATCGGTGGAGCCGTTGTCGACCACGATCGGCCGGTACCCACGCGGGATTCGTTCGAGAACCCAGCCGATCGCCGCTGCCTCGTCGAGTGCCGGCAGGATCACGTCGGGCATGGGCGACCCGTCGGGTGTACTCGACGGCAAGGCCGCCCCCGGTGAGGGTGGTGGTGACCGGTGGTGCGGGGTTCATCGGCTCGCACGTCGTCGACGAGCTGCTCGGCGATGGCCACGACCTGATCGTGGTCGACGATCTTGATCCCGGCGCGCACGATGGTGTCCCCGAGGGGCTCGATGAACGCGCCCGCTATGTGTGGGCCGATGTGCGCGACGCGGCGATGTGGGCATCGGTGTTGCGCGGAGTGGACGCGGTGTGCCATCAGGCCTCCAAGGTCGGGCTCGGTGTCGACTTCGCCGATGTCGACGAGTATGTGTCGCGTAACGATCTCGGTACCGCGTGCCTGCTGCGTGGGCTGCATGATGCACGCTTCGAAGGTCGGCTCGTGTTGGCATCGAGCATGGTCGTCTACGGGGAGGGGCGGTACCGCTGTGGGCGACACGGCCTGGTTCGTCCCGGTCCACGGCGACCCGTCGATCTCGACGCTGGCCGCTTCGAGCCGCCGTGCCCGGGCTGCGGCGAAGCGCTGACCGCCGAATCCGTCCCGGAGGATCATTGGCTCGATCCGCGCAACGTGTACGCAGCCACCAAGCTCGCCCAAGAGCACCTGTGCGCGGCGTACGAACGGGAGCATCCCGGCTGTGTTGTGACAGCCCTGCGATACCACAACGTGTACGGCCCACGGATGCCGCGCAACACGCCCTACGCCGGCGTGGCGAGCATTTTTCGCAGCGCGTACGAGCGCGGCGACGCACCGCGGGTCCTCGAAGATGGTTGTCAGACCCGCGACTTCATCCATGTCAGCGACATCGCTCATGCCAACGTGTTGGCGCTCACCCACGATGCTGGCGCCCGTGCTGGGAGCGCGAGCGGGGACGGGACCGGGGCGCGGGGCGCCTTCAACGTGTGTAGCGGTGATCCGCACACGGTGCTGGAAATGGCCCAGGCCCTCCGTCCGGATGGGGCGGATCGGCCACGTGTCGTTGGCGGATACCGCCTCGGCGACATCCGTCACGTGTTCGCCAGCCCGGCACGGGCCGCCGAGGAGCTCGGGTTTCGTGCCACGGTGAGCTTCGCCGAGGGCATGCGCGAGTTTGCCACGGCGCCACTGCGCCGTTCGATCGCCCCGCGCCCGACGATGTGACCTCACCACTTCGACACCAGTGCCGCTTGGAGCACGACTGCACCCGTGACCTGCGCGCCCACCGCCATCATCGCCAATCGCCGATTGGTCCGACAGATCAGCATGCCGCCGGCCAGTGCGAGCCACGGAAAAAACAGCAACCAGATCCGTTCCACCTCGGCGCGTGAGTACTGCGACACGTGAGCGGCCATGAGCGCGAGCGCGCCGCCCACCACCAACACAGCGACGCGGTTCGGTGTTCGGCGGAGCTGGCACATCTTGATCATCCCACCGAAGGTTGCCGGCCCAACTGCGATCAGTGAGGCAGCGAGGTTGGCCAGCATGAAGTAGGCGAATGGGCGCAGCCGGGCGGTTCCCGCCCAGTACTGGCGTTGCGTTTCGGCCGCACCGGCAAACCACCAGAATCCGTACACCCAGAACAACGCGGTCACGGCACCACCGCCAACGATGGCCGCGACGATCACGGCCGCCGCTGGTCTCGCCCCGCTGTCGTGACGTCGAAATGCCATGACGCACGCGACGAGTGGCACGAGCACGAACATGGCGCCGCCGTAGGTGAGCATCAAGAGGCCGCCGAGGAGCAGCCCGCCGAGCGCGCCCCACGCGAGGGCAGCTCGCGGTGTCGCCCGCAGGCCGAGCGTGCACGCGGCAACACCGCACGATCCGACCGCCGTGTACACGGCATCGGCGGACGTAACCATCCACAGGGCATACGGGGCCACCACCAGAAGTGGAGCGCAGCGACGGACCCAGTCACTGCCGGCCACGGCCCACACCGCCACGAGTGCCGCAACCGGTACCACGACGGTTCCGCCAATCGAGAGCGCAACCACCGGCCAGTGGCCGCGAAGGCCGATGGCATCGAGCATCTTCAACACGAGCACGAAGCCGGGCGGGTGGCCGCGTACGTGCACCGAGTACCGGTCGATGTCGGTGACGAAGCTCCGCAGAAACTCGCCGGCGGGAGGCATTGTGGCGAGGTTGGCGAGGTACTCGGTGCGATGTACCGCACCGTGCAACAAGCCGTCTCGACCGTCGGTGAGTGCAAGCGATGTGGCAAACGCTCCGGCGGCCGTGCCGGTCAGCGGGAGGAGCCATCGCAGACTGCAGCGCCACCACCACTGCCGTGCCACACCAACGATGACGACCGCTCCGATCATCGCCGCGCCAAGGAGTCCCCAGCCGAACCGCCACCTCCATCCGTCGAGCGGATCCCGACCGATCAACGGGGCCGCGCCCAGGTTGATCCTGGGCTCCGCGTCCTGCAACCGGATGCCCCAGATGACGCTGACGGTGATCAGTACCAGCGCCCCGACCCACGGTGCCCAGATCCGCGCTGACCAGATCCGCGGTGGCCAGATCCGCGGTGGCCGGATCAGCGGTGGCCGGCGCATCACCCGGTTCCGGAACCGGCCTGGCGGCCGGCGCGGTGCAGCAGCGCGGCGGCCAACGCCAACCCGCCCCACATCGCCGCGTTCGAGGCGGTGCTCACCGCTTGCACCGTGAGCGCGTCACCGTCGTCGCGGACGTAGTCGAACTTCTGGAGCGCGAAGATGACTGCTGCAAGCAGACCGAAACCGACCACCGCAGCGCGCGCCGCCCACCGGCGTTGCGCTCCGACTAGCACCAGTGCCCCGAGGGCGATCGTCAGGAGCGCCCACAGCGGATTGAACCACACGAACTTCATCTCCCAGCGGTGCACGAACTCGCCGTCGGCGCCGACAAATCCGGCGTCGCTGCCCAGCAATGCAACACGTTTACCGGCGAAACCCACCGACCTGGCAACGAACAGACCAAGAGCACCGATCACCACCGCCGTCACCCCGACCACCTTGGTCGCTTGCCGCGCTGCGGCCCCATCTCGCCGCAGCACACCGTCGAGACCGAGGTGTTCGCCGGCATCCGAGGCATACACGAGGAGGTGGGCGACAAACATCAGCACGTACGACCACGACCACTCGTCGGCCTGGTCGTAGTACACCACAGACAGCAGGATCGGGATCGTCATGGCGGCACCCGCGAGGGCGACGATCTTGGTTCGGTAGCCGATCAGGAGCAGCCCTGCGAGCGCGGTCTCGACGATCAGGATTATCCACCCGAAGATCTGGAAGTTGGGCAGGATGACCTGTTCGGTCACCCAGGTGAACGGGCCGAACGGCGAATTCCGTGACACCGACGCCGAGTACTTGTAGAGACCCCCGCCCGAGTTCTCGCCGAACGACGGCGGCACCTTCCAATGCAGGTTCGCCAGCCACATGAGACCCAGTGCGATGCGACCGACACCGAGCACGTTGAAGCGAACGAGGTTGTCGATCGCGGTGGCCCGGCGAGACAGTGAAGCGAACATTTGCTCAGCATGACACCGCTTCACGGCGCACAACTGGAGTTTCGCGAATGTTTCGGAGGAATCGAGCCTCGTTGGCGACGGCGCGAATTACGGTCCGGCCATGTCGTTGATGACCGCGGTGGCACCGCAGTGCCGTGACCACTCGTTCAGGTCCCGGCGATGGACCCAACATGTCGGCGATGTGGCGCTGTACGTCGTGATGTGGATGGCCTATGGCGAGACTCGGGGCGCTGCCGATGGCCTCGGCCTGCCGCTCCAGGTGGAGACGGCACGGAACATCGACCGGGCACTGTTCTTCGGTGCCGATCCGACGGTGTGGATGCAGCGAAAGTTCTACTCCGACGAACACGTCCGGTGGTACGACGTGGTTGCGACGATCGTCTACGACTCGCATTTCGTGGTCCCGGTCGTGGCGATCGGCGCATTGTGGGTGTGGCGGCGTCAGGAGTGGGTTCGTTTCATGCGGCGGTTTGCCACGTTGCTGGCGGGCGCATGCATGATGTTCATCGTGCTGCCGACCGCCCCACCGTGGATGGCCGGTGGTGGCGATGCCCGGGTGCGCCTTGATGCGCTGCCGCCGCTCGCCCGCCCGGCCGGACGGGGCTGGGACTACTTCGGCATCGACAGCGTCGGACACCTGTGGGAGACGGGACGTGAGCTGACCAACCGCACGGCCGCGCTGCCGTCGCTGCACGCCGCGTTTGCGTTGTTCGTGGTGATCTTCTTGTTCCCGAAGGTCCCCAGCCGACTGGCCCGCGCCGCGATGCTGGTGTATCCGCTGACCATGGGAGTGGTGCTCGTGTACCTCGCCGAGCACTACGTGATCGACGTGCTCGCCGGATGGGTGTTCGTCGTTGCATCCTTCGCGCTGTGGCGCAATCTGGAGCGCGGTGGGCGGGACCGAGCGGGCTACCGTGGCGTCGTGGCCGTGAGCGACGATGATCGGGACCGGTGGCAACGCCAGGTCGATGCGATGGCGGCGGCGGAGTGCGACGACGAAGGCTCACCCGATCAGCGCGTCCAGATCATCGCCACGGCGAACCGCCATCGCCGCTCGCACGGGGTGGCCGAGTTAACGACGGAAGGAGAGATGCATCACCGTGCCCGAGCCCTCGGACTACTGGACCGATTTCGCCCGCCGGCTGTCTGAGCTCGCTGCTGAGCCGGTGCTGATCGGAGCGCTCGCCGCCTTGATGTACCGGGCCGAGCCTCGCTTCACCACCGATGTCGACTTTCTCGTGAGGTCCCTCGAGGGCGTCGCCGATGCGTTCCGAGCCGACGGCTACGACATTCGCGAGATGGCCGAGCCAGGCGGCGAGCCGTACGTGATGTTCATCCGCGGCCATGGGATGCGGGTGGATGCGCTCCTCGTGGAGACCGACTACCAGGAGGAGGCCCACCGGCGCGCAGTCGACGGCGTGCTGACCGTGGAGGACGTGATTGTCCACAAGCTGATCGCGTGGCGGGCACGCGATCGCGACGACATCGACTCGATCCTGTCGACCCGTCCATCCCTCGATCACGCGTACATCGAGCGATGGACGCAGGAGTGGCAGGTCGCCGATCGCTGGACTGAGTCGCAGCGAGCGGCCCCCCGTTGAGCGCCGGACTGGCTTGCGCGACGGCACACGTGTTCGTGGACGCAGGTATCTGACGGGAGCGGGCTGGGTACCGAGGCGCAGCCACCACGTGAGAAGGATGTCGATGCGCAAACCAAAACGGTCCGGTATTCCGAAGAACCAAGTGGCCGAGCCACGGGAGTGGTCCACTGGAATTCCGGCCATCGTCAGCACCGCATCCAGAACGATGGGCAAAGTCGGCCCAGTGCGTACCCTGCGTACGCTTGCCGTGATACACCAACCCGATGGCTACGACTGCCCGGGCTGTGCGTGGCCGGAGCCGCCGCCCGGCGAGCGGCACCGGATTGAGTTCTGCGAAAGTGGAGCCAAGGCGGTTGCAGAGGAAGCGACGAGCGCCCGGATTGGCGACGAATTCTTTGCCAGGCACTCCCTCGGGGACCTGCGATCGAGATCGGACTACTGGCTTGGTGAAGCCGGTCGGCTGACTGCACCGATGATCAAGCGTCCCGGCGGCACCCACTACCAGCCGATCGGATGGGAGGACGCCTTCGTCGAGATCGCCGCGCAGCTACGGGGCCTCGACAACCCCGACCAGGCGGTGTTCTACACCTCGGGTCGAACCGGCAATGAGGCCGCATTCTTGTTCCAACTGATGGTGCGTTGCTTCGGCACCAACAACCTGCCCGACTGCTCGAACATGTGTCACGAGCCGACGAGCTTTGCGCTGGCCCAGACGATCGGGGTGGGCAAGGGCTCCGTCCACCTCGACGGCTTCTCCAGAGCCGATCTGATCATCATCGTCGGCCAGAATCCTGGCAGTAATCACCTGCGGATGCTCACGACCCTCGGGGCGGCCAAACGGGCTGGGGCAAAGATCATCGCGATCAATCCGCTACCCGAGGCCGGGCTGCTCCGGTACAAGAACCCGCAAAAGGTCAGCGGAGTAGTCGGGCGCGGCACCGCCATCGCCGACATCCACCTGCCGATCCGGCTCGGCGCCGACCAGGCGTTGTTTCAGCTGTGGAATCGCTGGCTGCTCGAACGCGAGCGGCAGGTTCCCGGAGCGATCGATACCGCCTTCATTGCCGAGTACACATCTGGATTCAACGCCATGGAGGCGCACCTGCAAACCGTGGATGAGGCAGCATTGCTCGCCGCGACAGGCCTAGGCCTCAGCGAGATCGCCGAGGCCTTCGAGATGGTGGCCGGGGCTCGGCGGATGATCATTTGCTGGGCGATGGGCGTCACCCAACACCTCAATGCGATGGACACCATCAACGAGATGAGCAATCTCGCGCTGCTCGGAGGGCACATCGGGCGCGATGGTGCCGGGCTGTGCCCGATCCGTGGACACAGCAATGTGCAAGGCGACCGGACCATGGGCATCTTTGATCGACCCGAGCCGGATCTGCTCGATGCATTGGAAGCCGAGTTCGGTGTGGCGATGCTGCGCCCTGCTGGGCTCGACACGGTCGATGCTGTGCGCGCCTTGCCGACGGGCGCGCTCGCGTGCTGGTGAGCTTGGGTGGCAAATTCGCGCGTGCCACGCCTGACCCGAACGTGACCGAACCGGCGCTGATGAGCGCTGCGCTGACTGTGCAGATCGCGACCAAGCTGAACCGTACGCACACGTGCTGCGGCGACACATCGATCATCCTGCCCACGCTCGGCCGCACCGATCTTGATGACGGCGCGAGCGGCGCGCAGTTCGTCACGGTCGAGGATTCGATGGGCATGGTTCATGCGTCCAGTGGGGTCCTCGAGCCACCATCGTCGTCGCGGGTTGGCGTGGTTGGTGCCGAGCCGTTGCGAAGTGAGGCCACGATCATCTGCGATGTCGCTCAAGCGATTTTCGGCAGCGATCATCGTGTGTCGTGGGCGGCGATGCGCACCGACAACGACATCGTCCGCAACCACATCGCCAACGTGATCCCCGGGTTCAACGACTTCAACAAACGGGTGCGCGAGCTAGGCGGGTTCGCCTTGCCGCATCCGCCACGCGATGCCCGACGTTTCCCGACGAGCGACGGAAAGGCCCACTTCAGCGTGACTTCGGTGGCGAGCAATTCGCTGCCGGGCGGCCAACTCATGTTGCAGACGCTCCGCTTGCACGACCAGTACAACACAACCGTCTACGGCCACGACGACCGATACCGGGGCATCAAAGGGGATCGTCATGTGATCATGGTGAATCCCACCGACATGGCTCAGTTGGGATTCGCGGACGCCGACATCGTCAGCGTTCTTCCGGGTCCATCCAGGCGTGCCCGGTCGTACCGGATCGTGGCCTATCCGACCCCGCCTGGAACGGCTGCGGCCTACTACCCCGAAGCAAACGTCCTACTCAGCTTGGATCATCACGGCCCCGGTGCACAGACGCCTGCCGCAAAGGCGATTCCGATCCGTCTCGAACGGACGGAGCCAGATGACGGTCGGTGACGCCGGTCAGTAGTGGCGGCGGTCAGTGGTGCCGGTCAGTGATGGTGACGGCGTGGTCGGGCGACAAAGCCGATGACCGCCCCCGCCACAGCGCTGATGCCGATGACCGCCCACATCGGGGCGGTGGCGTCGCTGAACACCCAGTCGACATTGGCGTCGTCGGTGTTCACCAGCGCGAACACCAAGATCGCGCCGAGCACGGCAAGCCAGATGACGATCCGGATGGCTTGGCCTGCGCTGGCCTTGCGTTCGTGAAGCGTATGTTGTTCGTCGTTGCTCATCGGGGCCCCTTACAGACTCGCTCGCCGGAGTTGGGCACCGGCGCTGCGTTGGCGGTACCCGGTTCGGGACGGTGTCGAAACCTCGATCGGCCGCTCATGTGCCGGAGTCCTCGGCGTGACGAGCCCGGCGTGTGTCCGACGCGCCGTGCAGCATCTGGCAGGATGATTCCATGGGGGTACAGACGTGGCAGACGTGACGATTCCGCTGAGATCACGGCTGTCGGTGACCGTGGTGGCCGCATCGTCGCTGCTTGCTGCAGCCGGCGTGATCCATATCGCGCTGGTTCCGTCGCACATCGACGTGTGGGCCGCAGAGGGTGTTGGCTTCGCCGTCGCCGGATGGCTGCAACTCGCGCTCGCCGTCGGTCTCACGCGCCCAGGGGGCAGGCGGCTGCTCGGGATGTCGATTCTGGTCAACGTGGTGCTCGTGGCGATGTGGGTCGTCAGCCGCACCAGCGGGTTCCCGGTAGGCCCGTACGCCAACCACGCCGAGTCAGTGGCGTTCACCGACGCAGCAACGGCGGCCATGGAAACAGTTGCCATCGGTTTCGCGTCTGCGGCTCTTGCCCGCCCCGTACTCACCTCAGCCGTTCGGCACCGCAGTGCGGCCCTCATCCCGCTCATGGCGGTGGCACTGACCAGCGCGGTGCTCCTGTCGCCCAGCGCCCGCGACCATGCTGGATCCGCCCACGGCGACCATCCTGCAGCGGGAGCCGCTCTCGTCGCGTCAGTTGCCGTGCCCCTCGCAGTGTCGGAACCTGCCGTGCGCGAGTCGGCAGATCACGGTCACGGCGGCGCCACCAATGCCTTGGCGAATGCTCCAACCGCGGCACCCGTAGTCGCCAGTGTTCATGCTGACCCGGTCGTTCATGCCGACCCGGTCACACATGCGGTCGTCGCCGGCCCGGCCGTTGACGTGGCCGTTGACGACAAGGGGTTCTCCCTGCTGATGAACGGGCACCAGCACGAGGCCGAACCGCAGCCGATGGATTCGGCAACCACGGTGCTGCTCGCTCACCAGTTGGCCCGCACCGCGGAGTTGGTGGCGATGTACCCGACTGTGGCGGCAGCGGAGGCGGCCGGCTATCGCCGCCAGGGTCCGTTCTCGCCCGGCCTCGGCACCCACTACGGCAAGGGTGGCGACACCCTCGTCGGGGCGATCATCGATGAGGACAACGTGCTGGATCCGATGTTGATCTACGACGGAGCCGATCCAGATTCGAAGCTGAGTGGCTTCATGTACGTCGCGTTCGGTGTCGATGGTGTGCCGGAGGGGTTCGCTGGCGCCAACGACGTGTGGCACGAGCACACCAACGTGTGCCTGGTGGTCAACCCCGACGGCTCGACCGACGCGCCCCTCGGTGCCGACCGCAGCGATGTATCGCCGGAGCTGTGCGACCGGTACGGCGGTTTCCTTATCGACAACACCGGCTACATGGTGCACGTGTGGACCGTGCCCGGCTACGAGAGTTCGCTCGGTGTGTTCAACAAGGTCAACCCCGCACTCACCTGCGCCGACGGCAGCTATTACATCAAGCTGATTGAGGAATGGGGCGACTCCGTCACTTCGTGCGCCGACGCGTAGCCGGTCGCGCGCGCGGTCAGGTCGTCGCGGGCGGGCGCCGGAACGACACTGCGAGCTGAGCAACTGCTCCGCCGATGCCGACGGCGGCGGCGACGATCGCGCCGCTCCACCCGCTCCACACGATGTCAAAGGCATGATCAAGGGACCACTCGCCCGGCCCCACGATGGCGATCACCCATGCGGCAACCGCGATCGATGCGCAGTACTCCCAGCCTTCGCCTTTGCGGAAGATGAAGAACCCGACCTTCCAGTGCACGGTCACGATGGCGACGATCATCAACGCGATGACGGCGGCGGCGGCCAGCGGCGTCACGAACCCGAGCGCAAGCAGGAGTCCGGCTCCGACCTCGGTGGTCGCGGCCAGCCGAGCTTGCAGTGCGGGCCAGCGCATCCCGATCCCGCCGAACCACCCCGCCGTTCCGGCGAGGCCGGCGGGACCGAAGAATTTGTTGTAGCCGTGGTAGGCGAGGAACACGCCGAACACCACCCGCAGGACCAACAGGCCGAAGTTGAACTGGTTCACGAGGAGCTCCCTAGATCATGGGTGGTGCGTACTTGTTGGCTGCTGGCTCGCACTGGCGGGCGTTCTGCCAGATTGAGCGGAACGAGCGAACCGTCAGCGCGGGTCAGCGCGGGCGCCACGATAGAGAGTGCGGGATCGATTCGCGTCAGCGCGGTGGCCATCACCTCGGCGGCTTGCACCGACAGCGCATGCAGGCTGCGGTGGCGGTGGTGACGTACCCCCAGATCGACCTGCGCGATGCTCTCAGGCCCGTAGGCGGCGGCGACGTCGAACAGCATTGCGATCTCCACGCCCCAACCCTCGACGAACGGGATCGATTCCAGCGCGCTTCGCCTGCCGGCAAACTCACCCGACAGCGGCTGCGCGAGTGGGGACAGGCCAGGCGCGAACAACGACAGCAATGGCCGAGCAACAAGTTCGGTCGTTCGCCCCCCGCCGCCGGCGTTGGTGGGCCGGTGGTACGACGCCTTGACGAGTTGCACCGAGTGGTCCTCGACGAGTGGGGCAAGCAGCCGAACGACCCAGTCAGGGGTGAACGATGTGACGTCGCCGTCGCACCACACCACCAGATCGCCGCCCGAGGCAACGAGCGATGCCCACAGCGCGTTGCCCTTCCCGTGACCGATCCCGTAAGCCGCATGGACCTCTTCGATGTGGATCACCCGTGCGCCGGCGGCAGCGGCAACGGCATGGGTGTCGTCGGTGGAGCGGTCGTCGAGCACGATCAACTCGTCGACGAGGGGCACCGCCTCGACGAGTTGGCGGCGGGCGCTGGTGATCAGCTCGCCGACCGTTGCAGCCTCGTCACGGCACGGAAAGCACAGTGTGACGGTGCGATCGCCCTTGGCCGCAAGCACCCGCTCCGCGGTCCATCCCGAGGGGTCGAAGGTGCGTGCAGTTCGAATGCTCATGATGCAGGCTTCCTGCGCGCTGCCGTCGGCCGATAGGTTCGCCCGTCATGCACCTCTTCGGCGTCGTCAACGCCAGCCCCGATTCCTTGCACGCCGACTCGATCGTGTCCACGCCGGACGAAGCCGTGGCCAGGGCCAGAAGACTGCTCGCGGACGGTGCCGATTCGATCGACGTGGGCGGCCAGGGCTCGACCGACATCGCCGAGGTGGTCGACTGGCGGGTGGAGTGGGGTCGGCTCGAACACGTGATCCCCGCTCTGGCCGCGCTCGGTGTGGACGTGAGCGTCGACACCTGGCGCCCCGAAGTGGCCACACGGGCGCTGACGGCTGGAGCCACGGTGTTGAATGCCGCCGATGGGATGCAAATCGACGCGATGTGGGAAGTGGCTGCCGAACACGCGGTGCCGATCGTGGTGCCGTTCCTGTCCGGTCCCGATCCACGCTCGATGACCCTGGTGGCACACGACCCGGTCGGCACGATCACGGATTTTTTCGCCGCCCGCCTGGCTCAGGCCGAGCGCTACGGCGTGCGCGAGCGATGCATCCTCGACCCGGGGACGGGCTTCGCTCCGCCGAACTGGCCGTGGGAGGAGCGGTACATCTACCAGCGCGAGGTCTACACGCGGCTCGGCGAGTTGCGCCAGTTCGGCCTGCCGTTGTACGTCGCGTTGCCGTGGAAGCGCACCGCTCAACACGACGAACTGCTCGAGATCGTGGTCCGCCAGCAACCCGAGTACGGCCGGGTCCATTACCCCGAGCGGGTACGCGCGATCGAGGCCCGCCTCGGACTCTGAGGCTGTCACGACCGCTGCGTTGCGCAACCGAGCGACGGCTGTCATTCTGCCGGGAGCACGAGTGGGCCGCGCGGGTGAACCTCATCGGCGGGAAGTGCGTCGTCCCAACCGACGGGGCACCGTTCGGGCGCGACCTCAGCCAGCGGGGCGAGCACGAAGCGGCGTTCTGCGTAGCGCGGGTGCGGGATCGTCAGTTGTGGGTCGTCGATGCGAATGTCGTCGTAGAACAACACGTCGACATCGAGCGTTCGCGGCCCCCAGTGAACGACGCGCTGGCGGAGCGCCTCGGCCTCGATCTGGCGGCACCGGCGCAAGAACGCGTACGGGTCGAGCGTGGTGCGGACGGCGACGACCATGTTGAGGTACCGGCCCTGCTGGTCGGGACCGCCCACCGGGTCGGTCTCGAACACCTGCGACATGGCCTGCACATTGGGCAGGGACGTGACGGCGGAGCGCAGGAAGCCCTCTCGGTCGCCGAGGCTGGAACCGAGCGCCACGATGGCGAGGTGCGACTCGCGGTCCACGACGTCGTAGTCGCGGCGGTGGCGGCGGATGCTGACGGCGGTGGTGCTCACCTGTTCGGGGATTGGTGGCCGCAGCTTGGTGACAGTGACGTCGACGGCCTCCACGCGGTCGATGGCGAGCACCACTTCGGCCACCCGGTCGGCGAGCCGCTCCAGCAGCAGATCCTTCGATTCGCGCACTGCCTGCGCGACGCGTTCGGCGACGTCGCCGTAGTTCGCGGTGTCCGCCAGCTCATCGGTGCGGCCGGCGTCGCGCAGGTCGACGAACAGGTCGAGATCGATCTGGACCGGCTGCGCGATGGTGCGCTCGTGGGGCAGAACACCAACAATCGTGGTGACGAGCAGACCACGGATCTCGATCGAGTCGGACGGGAGGGAGGACATGGTGAGGGCTCCGAGCGCTCGATTCGAAGCGAGCATGATCTGGCAGGAGTGCCATGGCGGTACGTGGTCGGCAACGGTATCCGACGGTCGCCGAAGTCGGGCCACCGACGGCCGGCCGGCCGGCCCACTGGCGTTGCGCTCGGGTGGTTTACTCGTCACCCGAACGGGGTACTTTCGCCCTCATGGACATAGTTCCCATCACCTCAACCCGCACACCTTCTCGCATGCCTCGGCCCGATTCGGGGTTGTCGCGCCGCTCGCTGTTCGCCATGGCCGCGGCAGTCGGTCCGGCGATGCTGCTGGCATCGTGCGGCGACGACGAGCCCGCCACCCCGGCCGCTTCAGCCGATGACACCACTGGTGCCGAGGCGGCCGACCTGACCGGCACGCTCAACTTGTTGAACTTCACCGGCTGGGCCGGCCCGACCACCTATGCCGATTTCGCTGCGGCGTTCCCCGGAGCGACGGTCAACGAGATCGCCTGGGCATCGAATGACGACACCATCACCAAGGCCAAAGATCGCGCTGGCGACATCGATGTCGTGCTGGTGGACGGCACCACGTTCCCGCGGCTCACCGCCATCGGTGCGCTCGCCACCCTCGGAGACCTGCCCAACCTCGCCGCCGTGAGCAACGCGTACAAGAACAACAGCTGGGATCCCGACAATGCATCGTTCGCGCCGACCGATCACGGGCGCACCGGCATCATCTACCGCAAGGACCTCGTCACCACGGCGCCCACGTCGTGGGCAGACTTCTTCGCCATGGCACCCGAGTACACCGGGAAGGTCGCCATGCTCGATTATCAGCTCAGCGTGATGGCCAACGTTTTGCAGATGATGGGCCTCCCGCACAGCTCCACCGACCAGGCCGACCTCGACCAGGTGCTCGAGGTGCTCACGACGGTGAAGCCGCACCTGCTGGCGATCTCCACCGAGGTGGGCAGCACCGTTGCCGCAGGCGATGCGGTGATGGCGATGTGCGATGCGTACGACGCCCAATCGGCGCTCACCACGAACCCCGACGTGGTGTGGGTCGACCCGAGCGAAGGCCAGGTCGGCTACCTCGAGGGGCTGGCCGTGCTCGAAGGCCCGCGCAACGATCTCGCCAGAGCCTTCGTCAACTTCTTCCTCGAACCGAAGAACTACGCCTCGTTCATCAACGCGGTCGCGTCCCCGTACGTGCAACCGGACAACCCCGACATCGACGAGGTGTTGAAGAGTTCGCCGGTGATCAACCCTCCGGCCGGGGTGGTGGAGAAGGTGAACTTCCACGACTTCCTCGGCGAATCGCAGCCGATGTGGGACGCCGTTTGGGACGCGTTCAAGGCCGCTTGATGTGACCGCGCTGCTGAATCGAGACGGCTCAGCTCGTGTACCGGGTCGGTTGCGACTGGGCCCGCTCGTGGTACCGGACTGGGCGCTCGTCGTGGTGGTGTGCCTGATCCCCATCGGGTTCATGGTCGTGCAATCATTCGGCCGCGCCAACCCGATCACCCTCGACGTCGAGCTGACCGGAACCATCGACAGCTACCGCACGTTGCTGTCCGAGACGTACCGGCCGGTGCTGGTACGTTCGCTGACGCTGTCGGCGATGACGGTCGCGTTGTGCCTGGCGATCGGCACCCCTGCGGCGCTCGCGCTGAGCCGCCTACAGGGCACGTCACGCAACCTCGCGTTGCTGGCGGTGATGCTGCCGTCGTTCGTCAGCTTCACGGTACGGGTGTTCGCATGGCAGGGAGTCCTCGCCACCGGAGGGCCGCTCGAATCGGTGACCGGGGCACAGTTGCTGTTCCGGCCGCCGGCGGTGCTGCTCGGCATGATCACCGCGTACGTTCCGCTGTTCGTCCTCCCCGCGTATGTTGCGCTCGCTCGCGTTCCCATGTCGCTGCTCGATGCCGCATCCGACCTTGGGGCGCGTCACTGGCGTCAGTTGCTGACGATCACCCTGCCGCTCGCCGTGCCAGGCATCGTCACCGGCGCGGTCGTGGTCGGCGTGTTGTCGGTGGGGGAGTTCATCGTCCCCGCCGTGCTTGGCGGCGGCAAGGTGCTACTGCTCGGGAACATCCTCGCCGAACGCGGGGCCGGCCGAGACCAGCCGCTTGGCGGAGCGATCACCACGTTCATGCTGCTCGCGTTCGCGGTCGGTTCCATGGTGGTGCTCTGGTTCCGACGCCGCAGCTCGGGCACCGGGCTCGCTGGTACCGGGCCAGCAATCAGCGGTGCCGTCGATGCCCCGTAGGCGGCACCGCGGCACGCTCGCCAACGCCGTGCTGGCCGCGTTGGTCGTCGTGCTGTATGCGCCGCTGGTGTTCCTCATCGTCGCCAGCTTCAACTCCAACCCAGCGTCAACCGCATGGGATGGGTTCACCACTTCCTGGTACGTGAACGCGTTCGATGACCCGGCGCTGCGCAGGGCGGTCGGCGTCAGCGTGCGGCTGGCGTTGACGGCGTCGGCTCTGTCGGTGGTGGTGGGCACCGCTGCGGCGATCGCTGCCCGCAGGTCGCGCCTGCTGCTACGCGCCAACGCGGTGCTGGCAACCGCGCGTGTCGCCACACCGGAGATCATCCTCGCCACCGGGCTCGCCGCTCTGCTGCCCACACTGCAGATCGCATTCGGGTTCCGGCCGATGCTGATTGCCCACGTCGCCTACCTATCGGCGTACGTCACCCTGATCGTCGGTGCCCGCGCCGCAGGGGCCAGCAGCGATCTCGAAGAAGCGGCGCTCGATCTCGGGGCCCGGCGATGGCAGGTGCTGCGAGACATCGTGTTGCCCGACCTCCGTCCGGCCATCGTGTCGGCGGGACTGCTCACCTTGGCGTTCTCGTTCGACGACGTGGCGCTCTCGCTGGCGTTGCGCGGCCCGAACGACACCACGGTGCCGATCTACATCTTCTCCGCCGTTCAACGCCGGGTCACACCAGCGATCCATGCTGTCGGGGCGCTGATCGTGGCCGTCGGCGTGGTCGCGTTCGTTGCCGCCACGCTCGTGAACCGCGCCGTCGCCATGGGCGGCACCGAGGTTCACCGCCGACCGTAGAAGCCCATCCGCTCGTCGTCGGTGAACGTCACGCCCGGCCGGTCGTAGTACGAGAACACCGCCACCACGCGGTCGCGGTGGCCCTCGACCGGTGTGACCCGGTGCGCCGTATCGATCCCACGGAAGACGTTCAGCGTGCCAGGCATGATCGCGCGTGTGATCACTTCGGGATCCTTGCCGGCGAGCAGCCGGGCGACTCCGTCATGGTTCGGATCATCGGCGGTGCGCAGGTCGCGGCGGTACTGGAACTCCCCGCCGGCCATCGGTGCCTGGAGCAGCAGCGTGACGGTGAACGCGGCACGGTCGAAGTGCCAGTTGAGCGCCTCGCCGTGCCGGTAGGACATCACGTTCACCCGGGCCATCGGGTCGTCCATGAGGTACAGACGCTCGGCGCCGATCACGTCTGCGAGCAATTGCCGCAGACCCCCGTGTTCGTAGATCGACACGACCGGCGACTGCGCCACCTGGTCGGCGCACACCGTTCGGTTGGTGGTCTCCATCAGCGCCAGCGCTGGATGGGTCGGGTCGACGCCCGCGACAGCAGCGGCGAAGTAGATGTTGTGCCGCCGACGGTGGACGAAGCTGTGCCCGTCGATCAGCGGACGCAGGCTGCGTAGCGCAATGCCGATCGCGTGAGCGGTGACGAACCGATCCAGGTTGAACATCCCGTCAGCGGCCAGATCGGCGCGGCACCGTTGCACGAGTGAGGCATACGCCACCGACCCCGGGTCGTGGAGCGGGTACGAGCTGAGATCGATCTCCGCCTCGATCGGCACTGGTGCAGGATGGTCAGACATGATCGCGGCGGATCAGGCGTTCGAAACGCCGTTCGGCAAACACCTCGTCGCCTTCATACGCGGTCAGTCGGGCTTCGATCAGGAACGTCTCCGCAGTGCAACTCATCACGATGTCACTCTCGACGCGCACGTCCCATTCGCCGCGACGGTAGGTGGCCCGGCATTCCACGCTGGCGGTTGCACTCAGTGGCTCGTCGTCGACCACCGACGACCAGCGCACCCGCGTGAACGTCTGCTCGGTGCCGATGTCGTCGAGTACGTACACACCGTCGTCTCGCGACGCAACGAACGTTGTCCGGCGCTCGCCAAGATCGTCGGTGATGTGGCGAGTTTCCGAGCCGTCGCGAACTACCGTCACCGGGCCGGCCTCGGTGTCCTCCGGCGGACCGAATACGTTGTCGGGCAGCTCGGTGAACCCCGTGAGCCCGCTGGTCACCGGCAGGTCGATTGTGGAGAAATCCTCGTGCACCGTGAGGGTGACCGGGTGCGGCGACGGCCAGATCATCGGCCACAGGCTGGTCGACACCGAGACCCGCAATCGGTGCCCGGTCGGCACCGTCAGGGCGATTGGCTTCAGTTCGACCACCACGTCGTACGGCTGGCCCGATTCCAACGGCTCGGGGTGCTCATGGCTGTCGCGGTGGCACAGGTTGAGCACGCCGTAACTCAACCGTTCGACGGTTCCATCAGGGTGCACAGCGTTGAGCCGCACGGCCACCAGCGCGTTCGGCTGATCGCTGCTCACCCGCAGCCGGGCGTACGGGCGACCGGCAAGATCGATCGGCTCATCGAGTGGATCGCCGGTGTAGGTGAGCGATCCGGCGTCGTCGTAACGCTGATCGAGCGGGAGCTCGGGGGCGATCTTCCCTAGCCCGTACGCACACCACTGTCCGCCGGCCAGGCCGGTCGTCTGTGGGGAACACACGGCGGCAATGCAGGGTGGGGTGTCGCTGTGGCCGGTGTCGCAGTGCACGGTCTCGCTGGCGCCGGGGGCCACGAGTGCGTTCCGGGCGAACTGCAACGTGAACCGTTCCACCCCCGTCGGCCACTCCGCGAAGGCGATCCATCGGCCGACCCGTTCAGGGATGTGGCCCGCAGGGCGCTGCGATTCTTGTCGCCACATGCGCATCGCCGGGTCGTCGTCGACCCCGGTCGCGTGGCCGCACAGCCACCGGTCCCACCATCGCTTGGCTTCCTGTAGGAAGCCGATCGCCGGGCCGGGAACACCGTCCTGGGGGTACTTGTGGCCCCACGGCCCGACGATGCCCTTGCATGTCGACGACAAATTTTCGACCAGGTCGAACACTCCCGCGGTGTACCCGTCGGCCCACCCGCTGACCGCAAGCACGGGCACCTCGATGGCCGCATAGTCCTCGATCACCGAGCCGTGCTTCCAGAACGCGTCGCGTCGCTGGTGCTCGAGCCAGTCTGCGGGAGCGAGGCCGGCGTTGGCGATGCGGTCGCGCCACATGTCGCGCCAGCGATCGGCACCGACGACGTCGGGGTCGGGGGGAAAGCCGTTCATCGTGAAGAAGTACGCACCCCACTCGAGGTTTTCCTCGTTGAGGCAGCCACCGGTGAAGTGGACGTCGCCGTGGTAGCGGTCGACCGTGGAGCACAATGAAATCACCGCCTTCAGCGCTGGTGGGCGGCGGGCCGCGATCTGCAGACCGTTGAAGCCGCCCCACGAGATGCCGATCATGCCGACCGAGCCGGACGACCACGGCTGCCCAGCCAACCAGGCGATCACCTCGAGACCGTCGTCCTGCTCGCGCAGTGCGTACTCGTCGCCGACCAGGCCGTCGGAATCGCCCATCCCGGCGATGTCCACGCGGGCGCAGGCGTAGCCGTTGGCGGCGAACCACCGGTGCATTCCCTCGTCGCCGAGTCGGGTGCCGTCGCGGCGGCGGTACGGGATGTATTCCAGGATCACCGGGGCCGGATCGGTAGCGGCTCCTTTCGGCAGGAACAACCGGACGGCGAGACGGCGCCCGTCGGACATCGGAATCCATTCGGTCTCGATCTCGTCGATGAGGTGCAGGACATCCCGGTGCGCAGCGATGGGCGAAGCGTAGGCCCCCACTCAGCCGGTCACGATGTCGAGGCCGGCGAGATGTAGCTCAGCTGGCGTAGATCGTCAGGGTGCGGGTGGCCAGGTTCCTGCCGGTGATCCAGTGCGTGTAGTCGATGTGCGCCCGGTACTCGCCCGCGCGGGGCGGCAACAGCAACAGGTCGTAGCGTTCGGCCGAACCGAACGCGACCCGGTCGGTCATGACCGGGCGCCCCATGGCACGCATGAGCGGGCTCGGTCCGGCAGGGTTGGACGTATCGCGCAGCGGTCGACCATCGTGGGCGATCAGTTCGCCGATCCTTGCCGGTGTCACCCCGTCGGCCTCGGTGATCCGTAGCCGGCACGGAAAGTAGCTCGCGTTGACGGCGCGCAGCAATGACGGAGCCTTGCCGCTACCGACGACGTTCGCCCGGATCTCGCTCAGGACCTGCACACCGCCGGTCGTCGGTGCCGGCCGCGACAGGTTCCCGCCGAGGATGTAGAAGTGCGTGGGATCGAAGCGGTTCAGCCCCACGTCTTCACCGGACAGTCCGGCGGCATGGCCCAACTGGTGCCAACGCGGGTCAACCGTGTACGGCACCAGCAGCGTCTCCGTGGCGATGTCGTACTCCGGTCCGTCGACGAAGGAACGGCGGGTCCTGCCCGGTGTCACCGGATAGCTCGGGTGAACGATTGGGTCGATGATCAGCGACCCGAACATGCCCAACTGCACATGCAGCACCGTGTTGACGTGGCAGTGGTAGAAGTACGTGCCAGACGAGCCCTTGTTCGGGTCGCCCGGAACGCCACGCTCGGGCGACCACTGGTACGTGTACTCGCCCGTCACCTCGAACGAGGTGTGGCCGACACCGTCGTTGCGCGGGTCGGGCTCCTGTCCGTGGATGTGGATCGTGTGCACCCGCTTCGATGCTTTCAGTAGCAAGTGGATCAGTTCACCCTCGGTGGCGCGCAGAAGCGGTGATGGAAGACCCCGGCCGGACGTGGCGTCCTCGAAACCCCAGATCTCGTGCTCGGCACCGTCGGGGAAGCGCAGCCTGCGGTTGAAGAACTTGCGCAGGAACGTGCGGTCGGGCGTTTTGCGGAACTCGGTCGCGGGGCTGCCCTCCTTCGGTTGATCCACGGCGAACGCAACCTGGGTCGGATAGGTGTGGTGCTCCGCCGTCGGCGCCGCCGGGCCCGCAAGGGTCGGAGGGGCCATCACCCAGTCAGCCATCAACCCACCCGGGTACAGCCCACCGTGGGCGGTTTGCGAGGTCTCGGCATGACAGTGCATGGGATAGTGCCAGTCCTCCGTTCGCGCCGCGAACACCTCTGGGAGCGCGTCGGGCGGCGGTTTCAACGGGAGCACGACCACCTTGCGGTCGAGCGGGTCGAGCTCGACGGTGTCCTCCCAGTGCTGCAACAGCACATGGCCCTCCTCGTCGATCCCGCCGGTGGTGCGGCTGTAGTCGACAGCGTTGTTGCGCAGTGTCCACACGTGATTGCCGTGGAAGTGCATCTGGTGAACCGCGACGCCGGCGTTGACCATCCGGATCATCTGCCCGGAGACAACGGTGGTGGCTGTCGCAGATGCGCTGAAGTTGCGCACGTCGGTGCGCCGCGGTGACCCGGCGACGAGCGTTTCCTCGTGGCTGGCGAGGTTGATCTCCTCGTTCTCGGTCACGGCAACCGATTCGAACCCGGCACGGCCGTTGAGTGTGAAGTACGCCGGCACGGCCGGGGTGGCGACGGGGTCGATGGTCTCGCCGAGATGTGCTCGGCGGCCCCACACCGGGTCGATGTCGTGGCAGATCCACAGCCACTGGCGCTCGAACTCGGCACCGCCAGAAGTGAGTCGCCAGTGATCGTCGGCCGGTACGACGACGAGCACGCCGAACAGCCCCAGCGTCCGCTGCACCGATCCGCCTCCCGGATCGGCGAAGACGTAGGTGCCGGCGGCGGGCGCGCTCAGCTCGAGGGTTGCCGTTTGTCCAGGAGCAATCGTCCCGGTGGTGGCGAGCCCAAGAAACGACAGCTCGTGGGGCTGCGTCAACGTGTTGTGAACGCGGAGGCGGATGCGACTGCCGGTCTCGGCGATGATGGTTCGTGCCGGGAAGTAGCTGCCCCAGTGCTTGCGTTTCAAGGCGTACACGAGCGGGTCACCGACAACCGGGTGGGCCGGCGACGGTCGGCCCTTCGGGGGCGGCGCAGCAGTCGGTGGGAACAGGCGGTCGGCCACCATCCGACCATCGGCGAAGAAGATGTGCGGGGTCGCGGTGAGGCTCGGAGATGGATCATTGATCGTGGTCGGCCGATTGCCGAAGCCGCGCATGTACACCATCGCCCCGTCGACCATCGGCACGTACCCCTCGTTGACGTACAGGTCGAGTACGCCGTCGTTCGGCACGATGCGGCTCGGGGTCGACGCTGCCGCCGAACCGCGTAGCAAACTCGCGGCCCCGGCACCAGCGGTGACGGCCCCCACCGCGGCACCGTAGCGAAGCACATCGCGCCTCGTCGGAGCATCGGCATCCGCTGCCGTGGCAGGCCCAGTAGAGATGTCCGGTGATGTCATTGGGTGCCCCCGTTGGTGGCGAGTGGTGCGACTTCGAGCACGAACGTGGTCGGCACGGGCCGGGCGACGTCGTCGTAGGACAGGCTCAACGTTGCCGCTCCGCCCGGTGGGGCGAGGTAGCTGATCCAGCCGCTGACGGTGGTATGCGCAGCGACTTCGCGGACCGCGAGCTCGAAGTCGTATGGCGCGACGCTCGGCCCATCGGGGCCGACCTGCAAGCGGAACTGTCCGGGCGAGAGCAGGATCGGCCGGTCCAAGCCGTTGTGCACTTCGATGTCGACGCGCAAGGCGTCGGCCCAGGGGTTGTGCGCCGCGACCGTGGCGTCGTCTGCTGTTGCTGCAGCGTGGCCACCGTGGCTCGCTTGCGCGGCCCGTGGGGTACGTGGGGCGAGCGATGCCGACACGACGGCGACACTGCCGAAGCTCGTCGGCGCGCCGCGACCTCGAGTGATGACGGTCGCGCCGGACTCGTCGCGGATGGTCGACACGATCGCCGGTGCTGCAACTGCCCCAGCAGCCGCAACTGCGCCGGCCCCGAGCAGCACGGTGAACACCTGCCGTCGCGACCAGCGCTCGGAGGTGGCCGCTGCAGAGCGGCCTGCTGCGGTGCCTCGCGGTGAAACCAGTGCGTGGTCGTGCATGTCCGCCCCTTTTGCCCATACGACTTGTTGGGCTCCCTTCGTACGACCGCAGCCTTCGGAAAACCTTTGAGCGGTGCCGGTGGGATCAGGGTGCGTTGGGAACAGATCCATCCCCGGCGGCGGCATGCGGCGTAGCGTTGGGGGTGTGGATGATGTCGTCACGTCGCCGCGGCGCGAGATTCGGCCGCCGGATCGGATCTTGCAGTTGGCCGAGAGTCGCGCAGTGTTCGAGTTCGGCGCGTTCTTAGCTGCTTCGCCAGCGCTGCGTTTCGCCGGACGCGGTGACCGTCATCCGGTGCTCGTGCTGCCCGGCTTTACTGCGGGGGACCGGTCGACGGCACCGCTGCGGGCGGTGCTGCGGTCGCAGGGCTACTGGACGCACGGGTGGCAGCTCGGGCCGAACTACGGCCCAACTGACCGCATCGTCGGCGGACTCGCCCGGCGGTTACAGCAACTCTACGAACGACACGAACAGCCAGTGAGCTTGATCGGGTGGAGCCTCGGTGGCATCTATGCCCGCGAACTGGCCCGATTACAACCGTCCAGGGTCCGTCAGGTGATCACTCTGGGTTCGCCGTTCCGGATGGTCGACGGTGATCGCTCGGCTGCCTCGGGCCTGGCCGACCGGATGGCCAAGCGGTTCAGTAGCGAGTGGACTGCGCTCGCGCTCGACGAGGCCAATCGGGCCCCGCTGACCGTGCCGTCGACGGCGATCTACTCACGCACCGATGGGGTGTGCCGCTGGCACACCTGCATTGACGAAGTCTCCCACACCCATGAAAACATTGAGGTCCGCGGCAGCCACTCGGGTCTCGGCTTCAACCCGGCAGTGATCGTCGCCGTATCGGATCGGCTCGCCCAGCGTCGCGGCGAATGGCGCCCGTTCAAACCGCCGCTGACGATGCGTCACGCGTTCCCCCGACCCGCCTCGTTCGAGCCCCTTACCGCGCCCGGGCTTTCGTAGCCGGGGCCTTCTTGACCGGTGCTTTCTTGACGGGGGCCTGCTTGGCCGGGGCACGCTTGACGGGGGCCTTCTCGGCGGGGACGGCGCAGGCGACAAGGAGTTGATTCACCTCGTCGACGCACAAGTCGACGAGGTCTTCGAGGTCGGGCACCAGCTCGCGGCACGCGACCAGGCCGAAGTCGAGCGTGTCGACGTAGCTCTGCACCGTGATGTTCAAGCCTTGACCGTCGATCACGGTCGACACCGGATAGAAGTGCTTCATCGTGGCTCCCGCCAGGTACAGCGGTTGGCGGGGACCTGGGACGTTGGAGATGACCAGGTTGACCGGCGGGTTCATCCGGTCGGCGATGCGGGTCGCGGCGGCCATCCGGATCGCCCGCGTGGCCAACGCCGGCGTGGCGAACTGGGTGAACTCGGCGATCAGATCAGCTGGCAACATGTCGAACTGATGCTTGGCGGCGTCCATCGTCTCGTGCACCGCGTGCACACGTTCGACGGGGTCGTCGAGGTCGGTCGGTAGTGTCGATACCAGTGCCGACACCCGGTTGGTCCAGATGTCGGCCTCGTCGCCGCTGCGGATCGAGATCGGCACCATCGCCACCAACGCCTCGGCCGGCAAGGCGTCGTGGCCGTGCAGGTAGCGGCGCAACGCCCCGGCGCACACGGCCATGACGACATCGTTGACCGTTGCCCCGAGATGGTTCTTGATCGTCTTGATGTCGTCGAGCGGTACGGAGCGCATCGCGAATCGGCGGTGCGCGGTGATCGACGCGTTGAACGGCGTGCGCGGCGCAGCGCGTAGCGGCATCGTCGGTGGCCGGTCGCGGGTGTCGGCTTGCCGCCCGCGAGGGAGTCGGCGACGGATTGCGTCGAGCACGCTGGCCATCTCCACCCCGCGCACGGCGGTGGCTGCTTCGCTCATGGCTCGCAGGCCGAGCCGCGCCGCTCGACCCGGGTTCGCGGCCAGGTGCAGCGCGGCCTGGCGGAGCACGTCGTTCGTGGAGGGAACCTTGTCGACAGGCCACGGATGCAGGCCGTTATCGGCATGCTCGGGTGGGTGCGGCTCGGCGTCGAGCATGATCGTCAACAGTTCCACCCCGGACGCTCCGTCGATGGTTGCGTGGTGCACCTTGGTGAGGATCGCGAAGTCGTCGTCGGGGAGACCTTCGATCACGTACGCCTCCCACAGCGGGCGGCTCCGGTCGAGCGGACGGCCGATCAGCCGAGCCACTTGCTCGGACAGCTGCGCCTGACTCCCCGGCGCGGGCAGACCAAGGTGGCGGACGTGGAAGTCGAGATCGAAATCGGGGTCGAGGATCCAGAACGGTCGATCGAGCCCCATCGGCACCTCGACCAGCCTCCGCCGGAACGGATCGATCAGGTGCATGCGCGCTTCGAGCTGCGACCGGAACGCTTCGAACGGTTCGAACGATGGATCGTTCGGCCGCCGGTACACCGACAGGCTTGAGACATGCCCGAATGATGTGGCCGTTTCCATGTAGAGGAATCCGGCATCCAATCCGCTGAGCTGTTTCATCGTGCTCCGATCCTCGTGATGTCGGTCATCCTGCCACGCGGACACCTGGTGTTCGAGCCCGATCAGTCCAGCAGCGACAGCAGATCGTGGTCCATCACCGCAGCCGAGGCTCGCGACACGAGTTCGCGCATGAACTTGGCGCCGCGCTCGTTGGACGGGTCGAGCGTGCCGGCGATGACGATCGCGTACGCGTACAGCTGCAGCGCGGAGAGCTTGTAATCGTCCCAGCACTGATCGAGGCTGTAGTCCTGCACACCGCGATTGGCGAGCCGGCCGTGATAGTGCTCGATGATCCGCGACTCGTGCTGGCGGCGTTCGTCGGTGGTGACGTTCTGGGTGACGAGGTAGGCCACGTCGTGCAGGCCGCACGTGGTGATCAACGACCAGTCGAGCAGGACCACAGGTCGCTGGCCGGGCTGTGTGCCGAACATCATGTTGTCGAGGCGGACGTCGCCATGGATGACGGTCTGCTGGCGCTGGCCCATCCGCCTGTGGAGGCCCGGCACGTTGGCGATGAACTGATCGCGTGACGCTTTGATCTCGTCGGCGACGACGTCGCCGAACATCGTCATGCACGGGTTCCAACCGGCGGCGGTACCGCCGGCGATCCCGTCGATCTGGAACGTGTCGTCCACAGCGGGGACGCTGGCCAAGACGGGGTCGCCAACAGTCTTGCCCCAGAACTGGGCGTGCAGGCCGACGACGGCGTCGAGGATCGTGATCGCTTCGTCGGCCGTGCAGCCGGCGACCTGGTCGCCCATCGTGTAGGCGCCGAGGTCCTCGAGCAGCAGCACTGCATCGCCGGTCGCGGGATCGATCTCGCCCGCATAACAGCGTGGTGCCGATACCTCGACCTTCGGTTCGATGTCGAGGTAGAAACGGATCTCCCGCTCGTACAACCGGAACGCCATCGCGACGGCGCGGTTGCCGGCCACGGTGGTTGGGAACTTGGCGATCAACGACGCGGGCGCATCAGTGGCAGTTCCGTCGCGGTTGCCGTGGTAGGTGAGATTCACTCGCACGAGCACACCGAGCATGCCGACACCCTCACCGACGGGTTCGGTCGTGAAGCTGGCCACGGTGGCGTCGGGCCCGAGGTCGCCGCTGGCGCGCAGCACATCGGTGAGCCAACCGACGCTCAACTCGTCGGGAAGAGCCGGGTACGTACGTATCGACATGTCGCGGTGCCCCCAGGTTTCGCTGCGTGTCGGAAGTGTGCCAGAAAGCGCCAGTTGCGGGGCAACTTCAGCGTCGGCTGCGGTGGTTGCCGAGCAACAGCACGGCGGCGACCCCGGCAGCGGCCAACGAGGCCACGAGGACGGCCAGCTTGGCCTCGACGATCTGTACCGGGTCGTCGAACGCGAGCTCTGTGATGAACAACGCAACGGTGAAGCCGATGCCGGCCGCGGCACCGATGCCGAGGACCTGGCGGGGCGAGCTTCCCGTCGGTGTGTCGGCAAGGCCGAGCCGGACCGCGAGGCGGCTGGCGGCGACAACGCCGAGGGGCTTGCCGATCACCAGGCCACACACGATCGCCCAGGAGACCGGCGAGCGGACAGCGCCGCGCAAGCCGACACCGGAGATCTCGATTCCGGCGTTGGCGAGCGCGAAGAGGGGCACGATGAGGTAGCTCGTCCACGGATGGATGAGGTGCTGCAACCACTCGACGTCGGAGACCGCCGAGCGGGCGATGCCGGTGGTCGTGAACGCGGCATCGACGCTGGACACGTCGGCGAGCTCCTCGGTGTCGATGAAGTCTGCGCTGAGATGTGCGGTGGTGGGAGCGAGCAACCCCATGACCACCCCGGCCAGCGTGGCGTGGATTCCGGCCTCGTGGAACGCGTACCACAACACGGCGCCGAGCACGACGTAGACGATTGTCCGGCGGACGACCAACCGCTTCGCCGCAACGGTGGCAGCGATGGCGCCGGCGGCGACGAGGAGCCACTGCCACGACACCGAGTCGGAGTAGAACGCGGCAATGATGATGATCGCGCCGATGTCGTCGACGATGGCCAAACCCAACAGCAGCACCCGCAGCGAGGGGTGGACGCGGTCGCCCGCAACGGCGACGATGCCGACGGCGAGCGCGATGTCGGTTGCCATGGGGATCGCCCAACCGTTCGGTGCCGTGCCTCCGGCGATGGCGAGGTAGATGAGCGCGGGTACCAGCATCCCGCCGATGGCCGCGGACACCGGCAGGAGTGCTGCGCGCTTGGTCGACAGGTGTCCGGTGGCGAGCTCGCGTTTGATCTCCAGGCCGACGACGAGAAAAAAGATCGCCATCAGCCCGTCGTTGATCCAATGCTTGAGATCGAGTGTGAGCGCCTGGTCGCCGATGGAAACGGTTGCCTGCGTCGACCACAGGTCGACATACCCTTGCGACCACGGTGAATTGGCCCAGATCAACGCAACAACGGCGCTGGTGGCGAGCAGCACACCGCCGCCGGCTTCGGTGACGAGGAAGTCGCGCAGGGGTCGCAGTGCGCGTGGCATGGCCGGCCCCGACAGCGGTCCCGAGGCGGACGGCATTGCTTGGTCTGCCGGCGCGGTCGATGCCGAGAACCCGGGATCCGGCGCGGAAGCACCGTGGCTCGACATGGCGCCAGTCTGGCAGGCACTGCATCGCGGTGCGTTCTGACGTCGGAGGGGGACCGCACCGAAGGGCTGCAGAGGGTGGTCGCGTCCTCACGGTGCGGCGACGGCAATAGACTGCCCGGCGACTGGTGGAGGTCACGTGAATCGAAGGAAGACACCTGTGAACGTGCGTCGGGGCAGGAGTGCGGGTGCGGTCGCGCTCGCTCTCGTGGGGATGGCGGTGTGTCTCGTCGCCGGCGAACGCTCGGTGGCCGTCGCCGCGCCGTCACGGATCGTCGACGTTGACACGTGGGCGTGGTGCGGCGTGCACCCCGATGATCTCGCGGCCCGCTCGTCGGCGGCGTCGATGGCAACCGCGGCCGGCATCGACGTCACGTTCGGCCCCTGCAACGTGCCGACCCCCGACTACACACCCGCCAACACCAGAAATCGTTACGTGAGCCCCGCGCTGTACATGCGCCTCGTGGAGATCAACGCTGCTGTGGGAATCAAGACCGCCGTGTACGACGCCCGGCTGTGGTCGCCGAACGCGCAGGTCCGTGACACGGCTATCGCGTTCTGGACTCCGGTGCTGCTCCACATCGCTGTGTGGGACATGGGCGACGAGTTCGACCCCAACGCTCTGCTCGAGTGGAACGCCCTGATCGACCGCTGGAACATCGTGCTTGCCGATGTCACCCCGCGGACCGGCATCCGCCCGTTCACCAATCATCTCCCGACGGCGATCGGCGACGCGCTGGACGACATCCCCGAAGCCGCCAGGCTGATGTCGTTCGCCGTGTACGGGGGCGATCTCGGCACTTCGATCGCGCGGGCCAACGACGCAGCAGTCGACACCCTCATGTGCGGCGTCAACGCGTTCGACCATTTCGGTTTCGTTCCGACCCCGGCACGGATCCGGACAGGGTTCAGCTCGCTCGTTGCCGCCGGATGCGATCAGATCCTCGTGTTCGGCGGTGCCCGCGTGTACGGCAGCGAGAACGTGTTCGGTGAGTCGTCGATCGTCAAACGCGACGGGACGGCCGCACCATGGGCCGCCGGCGTGCGTGAGGGCTCCGGCCGTTCGGCATATCAGGCGACCGGGCCGGCGCGCCTGTTGGAAAGCCGTATCGGGCCTGGCCTCGGCACTTTGGATGGCGTCGGTGCGGCGATCGGTCCGCGCCCGGCTGCGACGTTGACCGAGGTGCAGATCGGCGGGCGCGCAGGCATCCCCGCGACGGCGGTGGCGGCGGCTGTGAATGTGACGGTCACCAACACCGGCGGCAACGGCTTCGTCACGCTGTTCCCGTGCGGCACGACGCAACCAGCGGCGTCGCAGTTGAACCATGGCACCGGCGTGACCTTGTCGGCCGCAGCAACTGTGAAACTCGGTGACAGCGGCCGTTTGTGCATCTTCAACCTCGCCCCACTCGACCTGGTGGTCGACGTGGTTGGGTACTTCCCGGAGGGTTCCAGCTACACCGCACTCGATCCCGCCCGACTGCTGGAAACTCGGCCGGGTCAGCCGACCGGAACAGTCGACGGCTTGTTCAACGAGATGGGGGCACGGCCGGCCGGAACCGTGACCGAGGTTCGTGTCACGGGGCGGGCGCAGGTTCCAGTGGGTGCCGGCTCGGTCGTGTTGAACGTCACGGCGGTTGACACCCGCGACGCCGGGTTCGTGACGGTCTACGCATGCGATCAACCCCGACCCAACGCCTCGCAACTCAACCACGTCGCCGGGGGCACGATCGCCAACTCGGTTGTGGCTGCGATCTCGGCGGCGGGCACCGTGTGCGTGTTCAACAGTGCGCCGCTCGATCTGGTGATCGACGTTTCGGGGTATCACCCGACTGGCGTGAGCGTGGTGCCGGTTCCTCCGGCGCGGCTGCTTGAATCGCGCGATGGTGAGGCGGGTACGGTCGACGGAGCGGGTAACGGGATCGGGAGACGCCCCATCGACAGCATCACCGAAGTCGACATCGGTGGCCGCGTTGGCGTGCCCTCCGGTATCTCGTCAGCGGTGATCAACCTCACCGTCACGGAACCGGTCAACGCCGGCTTCGTCACGGTGTATGCCTGCGACACACCCCGCCCCAACGTGGCCAGCATCAACTTCGCCGCCGGCCAGACCGTGGCCAACCTCGTCGTCTCCGACGTGGACAACGCAGGACGAATCTGCATCTACACGATGACCCCAACCCACCTCATCGTCGACGTCACCGCCTATCACCCCTGAGCAGGCACCTCTGAGCAGGCACCTCTGAGCAGGCACCCCGGATCAGGCACCCCGGATCAGGACGGTGTCGACCTGGCCCGTCCCCAGTGTGGTGGTGCATTTCTCGACACGCGGTTGCTCCGGCCTGGTGTTGGCCGCCGGATCAGGCGGGTCCGACGTGGCGCGTCAAGCGTGCGGCAGGGTCTTGGTGGTAGAAGCCAGCCAGCACGTCGTACAGATCGGGGTTGCCCTCGCGCAGGGGGATGGGCTGGCAGAAGAACTGCTCGGTGGCGACGGCGAAGAACTCGCCGGGATCGGTGGCCGCGTAGTCGCGCAGCACGCTGTCGTGGCCGCGGCGCAGCACCTCGTACTCGGCCGTGCACACCTCGACCCACCGGGCGCGAAGAGCAGGATCGCTGATCGGGGGAGTGCCATCGACCACGCCGTCGAGCATGTCGATCTTGTGCGCGAACTCGTGGTACACGACGTTGGAACCCGAACGCGGATGGCGCGCCTCGTAGGCCGCAGTGCTCCATGACAGCAGCAGTGGACCGCGTCGGTGATGGGCCTGGCCGGAGATGGCGTGTGGACCGTCGGCCACCATCCCCGAACCGACCGACCGTTCGCCATGCAGCATCACCGTGCGCGGATGGACGATGATCGAGTCGACCTGGCGGTACAGGTCGAGGTCGAGTTCGAGCACCAGCAGGCACGCCTGGGCGGCGATCACGACCTTCACCTCGTCGGTCATGGTGAAGCCGTTCGCTGCCTCCCAGCGTCGCTCACCGATGAACAGTCGGATGAGATCTTCCATGCGCTCGCGTTCGTCGGCAGACAGCGTCGGCCATGCTGCCCAGCGCACTGCCAACCGTTGCCGCCATGGCTCGGGAAAGTCGCCGGCCAATGCCCCTCGGCGAAGCCGGTCTCGTCGTGAACGAAACATCAGGTCCGGCGGGTGCCGGTTCAGCTCGCCTTCAGGTCGTGGCTGCGCAGCTCGGCGATGCGCTCCTGCAGGTACTCGAACGCGGTGCGATCCGGCGACAGGCGAACGTCATCCGCGGGATGCAGGAACAGTGGCAGCGACAACCGCGAGCGGGTGGCGCCTTCACCGGTGGGGTTCATCACCCGGTGCGGTGTGCTCGGGTAGTAGCCACCGCTGGCGAGTTGCAGCATGTCGCCGCTGTTGACGGCGATGCTGCCGAAATCACATGGGACGTCGTGCCAGTTGCCGGCAACATCGCGCACCTGCAACCCGGGCTCGTTCGAAGCCGGCAGCACCGTCAACAAGTTGATGTCCTCGTGTGCCGCGGCGCGGACCGCGTTGGCCGGCTCGTCGCCGCGCAACGGCGGGTAGCGCAGCACGCGCAACAATGTGCGGGTGCTGTCCACCATCATCTGGTTGAGCGGGCAAAAGAACCCTGCGCTCACCTCTGATGGCGTATTCGCTTCGACCCACCCGAGCAGCGTGACGGCGATTGCGGTGGCCTGCTCGGCGTAGCGCAGCGCCGCGTCGCTGACCTCGGCCGGGTACTGACCCCACGGGTACACGTGGAAGAACTCCTTGATGTCGCGCACGGTGTTGCCCTTGGCCGTTTCCGATACGTCGGGCCCGAAGTACCCGTCCTGGCTGCCCTCGGAGAACCGGTACGCGAACTTGGCGTCGCTCTCGAAGAACGCGAGCCATTCGTCGTACACCTGCTGGACCAACTCGCGAGGGAGCGGATGGTTGACGATCACCGCGAAACCGGTGTGCCGTAACGACCTGGTGAAAGCCTCCGGTGCGTCCGGCGACTGGAAATCGACGACTTCGACATTCATGGCCACACGCTACCGGTGGCCAGTCGCCGACATCAGCCGCCTGCCGCCACGCACGCGTGGCTGGCGTCACACGACGATGTTGACCATTCGGCCGGTGACGACGATCAGCTTCTTCGGTTTGGTGCCGGCGAGCGCGGCGATCACCTTGTCCTCGGCGAGAGCCATCTGTTTGACGACGTCGTCGGACGCGTCGGAGGCGACGATGATCCTGGCCCGAACCTTGCCGTTGACCTGCACGGGCATCTCGATCGTGGCGTCGATCAGCATGGCGGGGTCGGCCACCGGGAAATCGGTGTAGGTCAATGTGGCCGTGTGGCCGAGCAGGCTCCACAGTTCTTCGGCCATGTGCGGGGCGAGCGGAGCGAGCATCACCACAACATGCTCGGCGATGTCGCGCGGGCAGCCGCCGAGCTTGGTCAGATGGTTGTTGAGCTCGATCAGCTTGGCGATGGCGGTGTTGAACCGCATCGCCTCCATGTCGGCACGGACTCCGGCCACGGTGCGGTGCAGCAACCGCTCGGTGGGATCGTCGAGTGCCGGTAGGACGGTGCGGATCGCCCCCGTTTGCTCGTCGATCAGGTTGCGCCAGATCCGTTGCAGGAAGCGGTACATGCCAACCACGTCGCGGGTTTCCCACGGTCGCGAAGCGTCGAGGGGTCCCATCGCCATCTCGTACAGCCGCAACGTGTCGGCGCCGTACACGTCGTAGATCTCGTCGGGGGCGACCGCGTTCTTCAGGCTCTTGCCCATCTTGCCCCACTCGCGTGTGACCGGGTTGCCCTCGAAGGAGAAGGCACCGTCATGTTCGGTCACGGCGTGGGCGTCGACGTAGATCTCGCGTTCGTCTTTGAACGCGGCGGCGAGGATGTAGCCCTGATTGAACAACCGGTGATACGGCTCCTTCGACGACAGGTGCCCCAGGTCGAACAGCACCTTGTGCCAGAAGCGGGCGTACAGCAGGTGCAATACGGCGTGCTCGACGCCGCCGACGTACAGGTCGACGCCGCCCGGATGGCCTTCGCCCTGTGGCCCCATCCAGTACTCCTCGACGGCACGATCGACGAACCGGTGCTCGTTCGTCGGGTCGAGGTAACGCAACTCGTACCAGCAGCTGCCGGCCCACTGCGGCATCACGTTGGTCTCGCGCCGGTAGCGGCGCACGCCACGCCCGTCGCCGAGGTCGAGCTCGACGTGCACCCAGTCCTCCAACCGGTCGAGCGGGCTCTCCGGGTCGCTCATGGCGTCGTCGGGATCGAACGTGCGCGGCGAGAAGCCTTCGGTCGGTGGCAGCTCGACGGGCAGCATCGCGTCGGGCAGCGAGTGGGCGACGCCGTCATCGTCGAACACGATCGGGAACGGTTCGCCCCAGTACCGCTGGCGGCTGAACAGCCAGTCGCGCAGCTTGTAGTTGATGGTGGCGTGGCCATGGCCGGTGGCGACGAGCCAGTCGTTGGTGGCGTGCTTGGCCTGGGCGATGTCGGTCATCGCGTCGAGTTGCAGCTCGCCGTTGGAGCTGTTCACGTACGGCGCGTTCCCGACGTAGGCCATCGCCCAGGTTGCGGTGTCGAGCGATGGCTCGGTCCCATTTGTTGCGAACCACTCGGCGGGCGGTTGTTGGATCGCCGGGACCGTGAGTCCGAACTGGCGGGCGAACTCGAAGTCGCGTTGGTCCCCGCACGGAACGGCCATGATCGCCCCGGTGCCGTAACCCATCAGCACGTAGTCGGCGATCCACACCGGGATCTCGGCATCGTTGACCGGGTTGATCGCGTACGAGCCGGTGAACACACCGGTTTTGGTGGTGTCGTCCACCTGGCGGGCGACGTCGGTTTTGGCCTGGGCGGCGCGCTGGTAGGCGGTGACCGCGGCGCGTTGGTCGGGGCTCGTGAGCGTGGCAACCAATGGGTGCTCGGGGGCGAGGACCATGAACGTTGCTCCGAACAACGTGTCGGGGCGGGTGGTGAACACCTCGATCGGGCCAGCGGGCGAGGCGAACCGCACCCTCGCCCCTTCGCTGCGGCCGATCCAGTTGCGCTGCATCGCTTTGATCGAATCGGTCCAGTCGAGCAGTTCGAGATCGTCGATCAACCGGTCCGCGTACGCAGTGATCCGCATCATCCACTGACGCATGCTCCGCTTGAAGATCGGGAAGTTGCCGCGGTCGCTGCGGCCGTCGGCGGTGACTTCCTCGTTGGCGACCACGGTGCCAAGGCCGGGGCACCAGTTGACCGGGGTCTCGGCGATGTAGGCCAGGCGGTAACCGTCGATCACCTCTGCGCGCTCGACGCGCGACAGCGATGCCCAATCGCTGCCGTCGGTCAGCGGGCGAGTGCCGGCGTCGAGCTCGGCGATCAGTTCGGCGATGGGGCGCGCCCGGCGCTGGTCGGCGTCGTACCAGGCCTCGAAGATCTGGTTGAAGATCCACTGGGTCCAGCGGTAGTAGCTGGGATCGCTGGTGGCCACGCTTCGCCGGCGGTCGTGGGCGAGGCCGAGGCGGCGGAGCTGCTGGCGGTAGGTGGCGACATTGGCTGCGGTGGTGATCGCCGGGTGCTGACCGGTCTGCACCGCGTACTGCTCGGCCGGCAGGCCGAAGGAGTCGAACCCCATTGCGTGCAACACGTTGAAGCCGGTCATCCGTTTGAAACGGCCCCACACATCGGTGCCGATGAAGCCCAGCGGATGACCGACGTGCAGCCCGGTCCCGCTCGGGTACGGGAACATGTCGAGCACGAACAGCTTCGGGCTGTCGACCGAGGGCCCGACCCTGTTCGGTCCGGCAGAGTTGGGTGGGGCAGCGAGCGGGCCTGCGGGATTGGGTGTGTCGAAGGTGCCGGCGGCGTCCCACCGGTCCTGCCAGCGAAGTTCGATCTCGTGGGCCAGCGAGCCTGTGTACCGGAAGGTGTGCTGATCGTCGGTGGGAGTCTCGTCGGTACTTGGGTTCACGTCGGACGATTCTACGGATGCAGGATGCGGCACTACGGTTTGCTTTCATGACCGACCACCTGGTGCAGCCGACGTCGATCGTCGAGCGCCTCGTTGCGGCGGCTGATCGACCGACGGGCGTTCGCTTCGTCGGCACCTCGATGGCAGTGGCCGCCGATCCGGCACACGGTTTCGTGTCGTGGAACCAGATCCATGACGAGGCCCGTGTCGTCGGTGCCGCGCTGCAGGCCCGCGGTCTCGTCCCTGGCGATCATGTTGCCATCCTTGGCCCCACCAGCCGGTCGCTGATCACGATCATCCAGGGATGCTGGCTGGCCGGCGTCGCCAGCATGGTGCTGCCACTACCGATGCGGATGGGTTCGCTCGACGCGTTCATCGACAGCACCCGGTCGCGCATCCGCCACGGGGACGCCAAGCTGGTGCTGATCGACGATCTGCTGGCCGACTTCTACGCTCCGGCTGGCGGTGATCCGCCGATCGAGGCGATGCGGGCGGTGCTGCCAGGTGTCGCCGGCCAGGTGAGCGGGGAGCGGCTGGAGCTTCCCGCAAACGATCCTGAACGGCTGGTGATCCTGCAGTACACCAGCGGATCGACGAGCGAGCCGAAGGGCGTGATGATTCCCGACCGGGTACTCACTGCGAACATCGACGCGTCGTGCATTGCCGCCGAGCTCACCCTCGCCGAGGTGATGGTGTCGTGGTTACCGCTGTATCACGACATGGGCCTCGTGGGGTTCCTGTCGATCCCGATGACCCGCGGGGTGCAGTTGGTGCAGGCCGCGCCGCAGGACTTCCTGGCCCACCCGGGCAACTGGATGCAATGGATCAGCGACTGGGGCGGTACCGCCACCGCCGGGCCGAACTTCGCCTGGGTGCTCGCCACGCGGGCGCTGAAGCGGGCCAAGGACCTCGACCTGTCGCGGCTGACGTTGGCCCTCAGCGGAGCTGAACCGGTCGACCCGACCGCAGTGGAGGCGTTTGTCGCCGCTGCCGAACCGTTCGGTTTCCGCTCCGGCAGCGTGTTTCCCGCATTCGGGATGGCCGAGGTCGCCATCGGGGCGGCGTTCCCTCCCCGCCACCGGGGTTTGCGAACCGACTCCGTCGACCGGCTGGTGCTCGAGCGTGACCGGATCGCGAAACCGTTGCTCGCGGTCGATGCCGACGAAGAGCTCGATGTCCGACGGCTACCGATGCTCGGGAAAGCAGTGCCGGGGTTGGAGATGCGCATCGTCGATCCCGAAACGTACGCCGAGCTGCCCGATCGACACGTCGGCGAACTGCTGTTACGCGGCACGTCGGTCACCCCCGGCTACTACAAGCGGCCGGAGGCGACCGCGGCGCTGTTCCGGCGTGGCGGGTGGCTGTCGACGGGTGATCTCGCCTACCTGCTCGACGGTGAGCTCGTGGTGTGCGGGCGGATCAAAGACGTGATCATCGTCGGTGGCCGCAATGTCTTCCCCGAAGACATCGAACGGGCATGCGGGCAGCTTGTCGGGGTGCGTGCCGGCAACGTGATCGCGTTCGGGGTGGACGGCTACAAGGGCAAAGAGAGCGTCGTCGTCGCCGCAGAGGTTCGCCTCGACCCGGCCGCTGAGCAGGGGGCGGGTGCGCTCGATGCGGTGCGCCACGACATCCACCACCGCACGCTCGAGGTGAGCGGGCTGCCGCCGCGTGACGTGATGCTGGTCAAGCCGGGCACGCTGCCGAAGACTTCGAGCGGCAAGTTGCAGCGCGCCAAGTGCCGCGAGCTGTACCTCGCCGAATCCCTCGAATTGATCTCCTGAGCTCGCCCATCATCGGCATGAACTCAAGTCTCCGACCACAGTTGGAGATCGGTTTCGACCGTAGCGTTCGACTCATGAATTGGTGGAGCCATTGGGTCAGCGACCTGCGTCGCCGCGAGTGGGGCCGCCTACCGCGACTCGACCGGTCCGTGACCGCGGCGCGTGTGTCATGACCCGCATGGTGGACTCTTCCCACGTCGTGCGCGTGTATCTCGTGCTCTCGGCAGTGTTCACGTTGTCGGCGTCCGTGATCTGGGGTGTGAACACGCTGTTCCTGCTCGACGCTGGCCTCGACATCTTCGAGGTGTTCGTCGCGAACTCCGCGTTCACGGTCGGCATGGTGGTGTGCGAAATACCCACCGGTGTCGTGGCCGACACGAGCGGGCGACGTCGGTCGTTCCTCATCAGCACGGTGATCTTGATCATCGCCACCCTCGGCTACGTGCTCGCGGCGGCCGTCGGCGCTGGATTGGTCTGGTTCGTCGCCGCGTCGCTTGCGCTCGGACTCGGGTTCTCGTTCTACTCCGGCGCGGTGGAGGCATGGCTCGTCGACGCGCTTCACGCGACCGCGTACGACGGAGAACTCGACCAGGTGTTCGCCAAAGGAGCGATGGCTTCAGGTGCAGCGATGCTTGTCGGTTCGATCGGCGGCGGGGTGCTCGGAGACGTTGACTTGATGTGGCCCTTCGTCGTTCGTGCGGTGCTGCTCGGTGCGGCATTCGTCGTCGGCTTCCGCTCGATGCACGACATCGGATTCGAACCCCGATCGGCACCCCTTCGGGAACTGCCAGCCGAAACCCGGCGGGTTTGGGAAGCAAGCGTTGAGTACGGCTGGCGCAACCCGTCGGTCCGCCTGCTGATGACCGTGACTGCAATTCAGGGCGGCTTTCTGGTATGGGGTTTCTATGCGTGGCAGCCCTACCTGCTGGGTCTGCTCGACACCGATGCCGTGGCTGTCGCCGGGGTCGTCGCCGCGCTGGTCGCAGCGTCGACGATGGCCGGCAACGCGCTCGTCGAGCACCTGACCAAGCTCTGCGGCAAGCGCACCACGCTGCTGATCTGGGCATCGGTCGTCCTCGCGATCGGTGCCGTGGGAATGGGCCTGGTCGGGTCGTTCTGGGCGGCGCTGGTGCTGTTGCTGGTGATGATGGGCGCGTCGGGAGTCGGACAGCCGGTCCAGCAGGCGTACCTGCACGCGATCGTGCCGTCGTCACAGCGGGCGACGGTGATCTCGTCGGTGTCGCTGTTCGGCAGCGCCGGGGGGACGGGTGCCCAACTCGGGCTTGGCCACCTCTCCCGCGCCCAGTCCGTGCCGGTGGCATATGTCGTGGGCGGGTGTGGACTCGTACTGGCCACACCACCGCTGCTCGCGCTCCGAGCCAGAGCGGAGGTGGCCGACCGGATCATCGGCCGCAGCGCCGGCAAGCGGGGGCCCTGCGCCGCCCAAGGACTGCCTGGTACCGCAGCCGTCGACGCCACGCCACGCCAGCCCGTTCGGGTGCCAAGATGACCTGATGCAGGTCGTGTACACACCAGTTCATCAGCGCCATGATCCAGACGTGGAGTTCGAGACGTCGCGGGCCCATTCGCCGTTCGAGCATGCCGGGCGGGCCGAGGCGATCCGGGAAACCCTTGCTGCAGATACCTCGTTCAGCTTTGCGCTGCCGACCGAGTGGGGGACCGAGCCGATCGCCGCAGTGCATGATCCGGGGTTGCTGCGCTTCCTCACCACCGCGTGGGCCGAGTATCAGCAACACAACGGCCCGACGCGTGATGTGGTTCCCGACGTGTTCTTCCGCAACCCGTTGCGCAACAAGATGGCCGACCACGGTGAACCCGAATCGATCAATGGCCGGCTCGGCTGGTGGTGCTTCGAGACGACCACGCCGCTCACCGAGGGTACGTATGTTGCGGCTCGTGGGGCGGTCGACACGGCGCTCACCGCCGCGCAGATCGTGCTCGACGGCGACCGGTTCGCCTACGGGTTGTGCCGCCCGCCAGGTCACCATGCCGCCACCTCGCTGTACGGCGGATACTGCTTCTTCAACAACGCCGCTGTCGCCGCCCACCACCTCACCTCGACCACCGGTACGAAAGTGACCGTCCTCGACGTTGATTACCACCACGGCAACGGCACGCAGGAGATCTTCTACGACCGCGACGACGTGCAGTACGTGTCGTTGCACGGTGATCCGGCCCGGGCCTATCCGTATTCGATCGGGTTCGCCGACGAGACTGGCACCGGCCGCGGCCTCGGAGCGAACCTCAACCTGCCGCTTGCCGAACGCACCGACGACGACGGCTTTCTGGTCGCGTTGGGTCGGGCGGCCGAGGCGATCAGCGCGTTCGGCCCGTCAACGCTGGTGGTGTCGCTCGGCCTCGACACGTTCATCACCGACCCGATCTGCGATCTCGCTGTCACCACCGACGGCTTCGAGCGGTGCGGATCGCTTGTGGCGCAGATGGGCCTTCCGACAGTGGTGCTGCAAGAGGGCGGCTACGACGTCGCCCACCTCGGCGAGAACGTCCGTCGCTGGCTGCACGGGCTTGAGGGCCACCGGGCCTGACCCGGACCCAAACCCGGCGTCAGGTGGGCTGTTCGACGGTGGCGAGGATTGCGGACGCGTACTGGTCGAGCTTGGCCGGGCCGATTCCTTTGATGCGCGCCAACTCGGCCACGGTGGTGGGCCCCTCGGCCGCGATGGCGTTCAGTACGGCGTCGCTGAGCACGGTGTAGGCGGGCTTACCGGCCGCTGCGTGCCGCCGCCATGCCCGCAGCGCCTCGAACACAGCGGTCTGGGTCGGCGTGAGATCGTGGCCCGCCTTGGGGCCGGCCGAACCCTGCTTGGGCACGCTGACGATCGGCCGACCGGGTCCCTGCCGCGCCGTCGGCGCAACCGGTTCGCTGGAGCAGTTTTCGATGAATGGCGATGGTTCCTCGTGCGCGACGACATGGACCTCACGGCTGGCGCGGGTGATCGCCACGTGGAACACACGGCGCTCCTCCTCGGTGTCGTCGGCGAGGCGGTGGGGGAACTGGTCGGCGTCGGCATGATGCACCACCACCAGCGGCCATTCTTGGCCCTTCACCCGGTGCACCGTCGACAACGTCACCCCCGCGGGATCCCACGGGCGACGCAGACCGGTCCGAAGCCATGCTTCGAACGCGGCGGGATCGGGTTGTAAGTCGGCGAGTTGGGCGATGGCCATCAGATCGTCGTTTTGGGCGGCGCGGTTCATGCCTCGTCGATGCGTGTCGAGCGAGGCGATGCTCGATGCCAGGCCCATCGAGTTGCGCAACGCATCGAGGATCTGTGCGGTCGTTCCCCGGTCGCGGGCCAATCGGCGTAACCGGTCGATGTCGTCGGCGAACGCTTCCACCCGTTCGGCTTCGCGTTCGGTGGTGAGCCGCGCCGCCAACCTGCGCAGCTCCCCGCTCGAGGATTGCTCGGCCACCCAGTTGCTCACGTTCGGGTGCAGCGGCCGCGACGGTCGCCGCAACGCTTCGGCCAGGTCGGCGCTGCCGTACGTGTCGCCGCCGGTGGCCAAGCGCAACCAGGCGAGCGCGGCACGTACCGCGGTGCGTTCGGCGAACTCGTGTCCGACCCCGCCGCGCACTGCCACGCCAGCGACACCGAGGGCAACCTGCACCGGAGCCAACAGCGAGTTGACGCGGGTGAGGACAGCGATGTCGACCGCGGGTGTGCCAGCCGCAAGCGCCTCGGTGATGATGTCGACCGTAGTTGCCACCGCGTTGCCCGACGGTTCGACCACGAACCCATCCGTACCCTGGGCGGTTTGTGCGGCCCGAATCGTTTTGGGGACCCGCTTACGGTTGTGGCGCAACAGGGTCGAGGCGGCGGTGACGATGCCCTCCGGGCAGCGGTAGTTCACCTCCAACGGGTGCTCGCCGGAGCCGGGGAACAGCTCGGCGAAGTCGATCAGCCAGGCCGGGTCGGCGCCGTTGTAGCCGTAGATCGTCTGGTCGTCATCGCCGACCCCGAACACGGCACCATCGGGCCCGGCAAGCAGACGCACGAGTAGCAGGTGCGCCGGAGTGAGGTCTTGGAACTCGTCGACGAGCAGCAACCGGCACGCCTTCTGTGCGGCCGCACGGGCGGCGGGATTGGTGAGCAGTAGTTCGATTGCCAGCTGCACCTGCTCGTCGAAATCGACGGTGCCGGCGCGTGCCAACTCGGCCCGGTATTGCGGGAACATCTCGGCGAAGCCGTCGACCTCGCCGTCGTACCACGACTCGACGTCTCGCGGGCTGCGCAGGCCGAGCCGCGCCAGCGAGAGCGCCTCGATCCAGGTGGCGACAGGGTCGGAGTTGCGTTTCCGGGGAAACTTGACCAGGCGGCCGATGAGCCGGCGGACCTCGCCTTCGTCGATGGTCGACACCGTCCGACTTACCGACAGGAACGGGCGCGACCCATTGACGACCGCCAGAGCGATGGCGTTCAGCGTGCGGATCTGCAGGCCGGGAACGTCGCCGGTGCGTTCGACCATCTCCTGTTGGGCACGCTTGTTGAACGCGATCAGACAGACCGCGCCGGCCGGGATGCGCCACCGCTGGACGAGGTGACGGGCCCGCTCGGTGAGCACGCGGGTCTTACCGGAACCGGCCGGGGCGATGATCCGCGCCGCGCCACCGTGGTGGGTGACGGCGGCGAGCTGGTCGGGGGCCAGGTCCGCGATGGTGTCGTTGCTGGCAAACGGGGTGAGCGAACGATGCTCGATCGACACCCGGTGCACCACTGCGACCCCGTCGACCGGGGGGCTGAACCGGATCGGCCCGCCATCGATCCACACTGGTGTGCCATCGGGAGCCACGATGTCACCGGGGCCGTCGCCGGTCAGGGTGGCCCCGAGTGCAACGGCCTGATCGAGCACTGCCCACCGTGGCGCGTCGGGGTCGGTGGCATCGACCGCGTTGGCGAACACACAATGCTGCAACACCGAGTGGAGTAGCTGGTAGCGGGCCCCGAGTTCGTGGGGGGCGTCGGTGATCGCCTCGGCAGCCGTGAGGCGAGCCCCCATGTCGGCATCGAGTTCGATGACCACGGGGCGTCGAGCGATGGCGTGCTCGTTGAGCTCGGCGATCGCTGGCCCTGGATCGATGAGATCGGCAACAGTGATCTGCCGCCTGATGCACTGCTCCCACCCAGCAGGCGCGGGAGCATCCCGGCGCACCACTAGGTTGCGTCCGAGCAACCGTGCGGCGGCACCGAGGCCGCCGGCCGAGACCGCCGATGCCTGTGCGAGCACGGGCTCGGCCGCAACGCTCGACCGCGCCGGGAAAGCGCCCGACGGTTCGTCGGGCGAGGGGGCCGTGGCGATCGACGCGTCGCTGAGGGGGACATGCCCGGACTGGTTCTGTTGCCAACAGGTGCGCGCCTCGAGTCCCGTGGCGTGCGTGCCGCCGCAGTAGATGCAAGAAATGGCCACAGCTGTTCTTACCTCATCGGTGTGACGCAGTACCTGTCGCCGTCACGTTTCACGACTGCGAGGCAGCGTCGGTTGGAACCGGGGGCCCGGTCGGCGCCGCGCGGCGAGATCCCCGACTCGGAACGCTGCGTCCAGACGTCGAAACCGCTCGGTATCGCGCGATGAAGCGGAAGCGACCACGGCAACGACGATAGAGGGCGCCACCGACTCATGGCGGCGGAGCGAGGGAGTGGAGTCGTGCGACACGGGGGTCGTCCGGGCCGAGGTAGCTCACCAGTACCCCAAGGACTCGTTCGATATCGAGGGTTTCGGCTGCGATCATCGCCCCTCGAAGTCCTGCTCGGCCTCGGCGCAGAGCTTGCGGTAGGCATCCATGCTCGGGATGGCCGCCTGCCTGGCGACTGCCGGGTTTGGCGGGAAGAC
>JANNHO010000340.1:0-1792 GCA_031404435.1 Acidimicrobiaceae bacterium
GCCTCTAGCCCGGTGCACACCCCCGAGGTGGTGATTCTGAGCGTGACAGCATCGGCCAATACACCGACGCCGGTCGCACTGTTGCCGTTTCCATCAGGTGGAGTGTTCTTCTTCGACGCCGGACTCAGCGTGGCCGTCAGCACCTGGCATGGCACCAAGGTCGTCGTCGTTGCCGGGATCGTCGTGGTTGGAGCCGCGGTCGTGGTGGGAGCTGCGGTCGTCGTCGTGCCGGCTGCGACAGTCGTCGTGGTGCCGGATGGAACGGTCGTGGTGGTGGTAGGAACGGTGGTGGTCGTCGTGGTGGTTGCAACGGTCGTGACGGGGGCAGTTGGCACTGGCCCGGTCGTGGTCGGCGGCAACGTGTTCGCCGGGTTCTTCGGGGCTGAATCGATCCGCAGGATCTTGCCGGTGAGGGTCTGCACCTCGAAGCTCACCACCACGACCTCGTTGGTCACCGCGTCGCGGGTGATGTCGACGCGGAACGGGAGCTGTCCCGCAGCCCAGCCGGGGGGCAGGCCGGGCATGGCGCTGGAGGCACCACGAGCCAGCGTGCCACCGAGTGGACCCGACCCGACCCCGCTGCAGGTCACGCGCTGGATGAAGTAGCTGCTGCCGACGAGCACATGGCGGTAGTTGGCGACGTATCGGATCAAGCCGGTACCGACGTCTTCCGACCACTCCATTCGCAGCAGATTGGTCCCGGGGCTCGCCGTGCAACCGCTCAGAGCAGCCGGGTCCGTGTCGAACCCGTTCGCCGGCGTGGAGTCGACGTCTTGGGGAAGCCAGGTAACGACACCCTGTAGTGTCCGTGCGTCATCGGTGCGATCGGAAACGGAAGGCGTCGTTCTGACGATGACCGAGAATGCGGCGGCGAGCACCGGCACGATGATCCCGATCATGGCGATGCTGACGACCAGTTCGATGAGGGTAAACCCATCATCGCGTCGAGTTCGAACTTTCATGCGCTTCATCCCTTCACCACTTGGACCGACTCGACGATGCGCCCCTCGGGGTCGCGTACCTCGATCGTGATCAACTGCAAGTTGACGCCGCCGTCGTCGTAGCAGGTGGCCTGATACGTCGAGTCCCCGTCCCAGAACAGCACAGGCTGGAGCACGCTGATCCGGTCGTCGACCCAGCCTTCCGGATTGGACGTGGTGCGCACGATCTGCGTATAGCTGTCGCGGACCCGCTCTTCGTCGAGGGTCCGCTGGGCTGCAGTGGCCAGTTCGGTGCCGCAGTCCTCCCGCGCCGAGCCGTACAGGAGGTCAGAGGCACTCTGCAGCCACGCGTGGGCGTTGGCATGGTTGCGGTTCAGGCTCGAGCTGGCGATAGATGTGTTCAAGGTGGCGAGGATCGCCGTGACGACCATTCCGAGCAGCACGATCGAGACCAGGATCTCGACGAACGAGATGCCGTTGTCGCGGCAGTGTTGTTGCCTCGTTGCGTTGCCCTGCCGCGTTCCGGGCGCTGCCGTTCCGGCGGTGACGCTCTGACGCCGTTCGCGCCCTGGTGGCTGCGCCGCGGGGGCGACCGCCTGCTCTCGTGTTCTCATGATCGAGTTCATCGACACCGAAGCAGCAGACCTGAAGTCAAGCTCGCGTAAATTTCCCGACCACGGGGAATGGGCGCCACCGGAGCGATTGCCCTGCCTGTCCACCCGAGACGGCCAGCAGGGATGAGTGTTGTCGCTCGGTTCGTTGGCCGTTACCATTCCGCGGCCGAACAGTTAGAGGTGTCAGCGGGCTGTAGCGCAGCTTGGTTAGCGCACTTGTCTGGGGGACAAGGGGTC
>JANNHO010000341.1:0-7367 GCA_031404435.1 Acidimicrobiaceae bacterium
GGGAGTAGTCCGACGTCGTCAAGCACAGTTGGTCGCAGATCGAAGGCCAATTTGCGGGTCCGGCGCAGCGCGTCGACCACGAGGTCGTGGACCTCATCGGTGCGCCGGCGGGCGTCGTCGAGCGCGACCTCGTCGCTTGCCAGGGAGGATTCGAGGAGCCGCAGGCCGAGCAACACAGAGGTGAGGGCCTGCCCGACGTCGTCGTGGAGGTCGCGCGACACCCGAGCCCTTTCCGCCTCTTGTGCGCTAAGGATCTCTCCCAGCATCTCACGCTTGAAACCAGCCCGCTCCGTCGCGGCAGCGAGGTCGGCGACCGCCTCGGCGCGGGCTCTTTCTGCCTGGACGAGATGGGCGCTTTCAATTGCTCCGACTGCGAACGCGGCGAAGGCGACGACCAGGGCTTCGTCCTCATCGGTGAAGGGTTCATCGTCGGCCTTTTCTGTCACGTACAGGTTGCCGAACCGCCGACCGCCTCGACCGACGGGCACCCCGAGGAACGTCCGCATCGGCGGATGGTTCGGGGGGAACCCACCCGCACGGGGATCGTCACCGACTTCTGGGAGCCGTATCGGTCCTCTGGCCACGATCACCTCACCAAGCAGCCCACGTCCACCAGGAATGCTCCCAATGCGTGAAACTGTGTCGTCATCCATTCCATAGTGAATGAACGACTCGATCACGCCGGTCTCGTTGTAGATCCCGAGTGCCGCGTATTTGGCCTCGGCGATCGTGGCGGCACCAGCCACGATCCGCCGCAGAACCGTGTCCAGCTCGTGCTCGCCCGACAGCACCAGAACAGCCTCGAGTAGCGTCTGAACCTTGAGTGGCCAACCGGCAGCACCACCTTCGAAATCCGGTGTTGTCATCGGCGGCGGCAGCACCGACACAGTGTAGTATCCTTCGACTCCCTATCCCGACTGGCCGTATGCCGCCATCACTGCGCTGTCGCAGGACCCTCAGGATGCGTAGGACCCGAAGCCAGGTTCCGTAGCCGGTACCGATGATCACTCGGCGGCGGGTTGCCGTCGCGTTCCACCCCGCTGGAAGCATACGAGCGATACCAAACACCCGAGGTTGCGTAACCCCGTCCGGAAAGTCCCAAGCATTCCAGTGCGCACTGACCGAGCCGAGCAGGGCACCCATCACCGCTCCATGGTCGCCCGCTCCGACGACGAGGAGACCGACGTTGGTGTCGACCAGAACGCGCAGCGGCGTGGGATGCGATCGAGCCGTCAATGCCGACGCCGATTCGCTCTGCGTGGCGGTGGGGGGTTGCGGTGGTCATGGTTGGTGCTCCAGGTGTAGGCGCTTGAGCATCGCGGAGTTGATGATCACCGACAGGCTTGACAGGGCCATCGCTGCGGCAGCGATGATCGGGTTGAGCAGGCCGGCGGCGGCGATTGGTATGGCAGCAGCGTTGTAGCCGAACGCCCAGAACAGGTTCTGGCGGATCTTGCGCATCGTGGCCCTGCTGAGGCGGATGGCGACAGCGACGTCGCGCACGTCGTCATGGATCAGGACCAGCCCGCCGGTTTCCTTGGCCACATCCGACCCAGAGCCGATGGCGATCCCAATGTTCGCGGTCGCCAGCGCCGGGGCGTCGTTGACACCGTCGCCGACCATGGCGACGATTTCCCCGGCGTCGCGGAGCCGCTGGATCTCTCTCGCTTTGTCCTCCGGGAGCACGTTCGCGATGACCCGCTCGATGCCGACCTGGCGGGCGATCGCATGTGCCGTCTTGTCGTTGTCGCCGGTGAGCATCACGAGTTGCACCCGTTCCTTGCGGAGCGCGGCGACGGCCTCGGCGGCGTTGTCCCTGATCGTGTCGGCAACGGCGATGATCCCGGCGAGGCGTCCGTCGAGGGCGATGAGCATCGCCGTCTTGCCGTCACGTTCGAATGCGGCGAGTCGGGATTCGACGTCTGCCGGAATTGGGACGTCCTCGCGGGACATGTGGAGCCGGTTCCCGAGCAGCACCACCGATCCGTCGACGACCACTCGAACGCCGCATCCCGGAGTGGAGGTGAACTCGGTGGCCTCCGGCGTCGGGCGTCCGGTCATCGCGGCTCGCTTGACGATCGCCTGGCCGAGTGGGTGCTCGCTGCGTTGCTCGGCGGCGGCAGCCAGGATGAGCAGGGCGTCTGGATCGGGCTGTTCACCGTCGCCACGGCCGACCGGGACGATGTCGGTGACAGCAGGCTCGCCACGGGTCAGGGTGCCGGTCTTGTCGATCACCACAGTCGTGAGCCGCAGCGCCTGCTCGAGGTACTCTGCGCCGCGGATGAGGATGCCGGCCTCGGCACCTTTCCCGACTCCGACCATCAACGCCGCCGGGGTGGCGATGCCGAGCGCGCAGGGACAGGCGATGATCAGCACGGCGATGAACGAGAGCACCGCTTGGGGGAGATCCCCGGCGATCCACCATCCAGCGAAGCTCCCGAATGCGACGATCATCACGGCAGGCACAAAATAGGCGGTGACCCGATCGGCAACCCGTTGGATCTGCGCGGAAGAGCCTTGGGCCTGCTCGACGAGGGCAACGATCTGGCTGAGGGCGGTGTCTCGCCCGACCCGGGTGGCGCGGAACCGGAACGAGCCGGTCGCGTTGACGGTGCCGCCAATCACCTTGTCACCCGGGTGCTTATCGACCGGCATGCTTTCGCCGGTGAGCATCTTCTCGTCGACTGATGAGGATCCATCGATCACCTCGCCGTCGGTCGCGATCTTCTCGCCGGGCCGCACGACGATCACATCGCCTGGTTCCAGCGTCTCCGCCGGTACTTCCATCTCCTGCCCGGCGCGCTCGACACGGGCGGTGGCGGGGCGGAGGTCGAGCAGCTTGCGTACAGCCGCCGAACTCTTGCGCTTGATGATGTCCTCCATGTACTTGCCGAGGAGGACGAAGGCGATGATTACTGCCGACACCTCGAAGTAGACGTCGCGCTCGCCGACCTCGACAGGGAGGATGTCGGGCGCGAACACCACGATGACGCTGTACAGGTAGGCGACCGAGGTGCCGAGGGCGACGAGAAGGTCCATGTTGATCGCCCGGCGCTTCAGTGCCTGATACGCGCCCTTATAGAACCCGGCTCCGCCGATGACCTGCACCGGAGTGACCAGAATCATCATCCACACACCCCAGTTGAACCACGGCAATGCGTCGATCGGTGCCCAGGTCAGCACCGTCGCGCCGGCGGCCAGCCCGAAGAACACCCCCACGCGCAACAGTGCGAGTACGACTACGCCTGCCAGCGCGATCGTGACTCGCCGCTTCAACCGGCGGAGTTCCTCGTCGGGAGCTTCGAAGGTGCGCTGGCAACCGGGGCTGCAGAAGTAGAACAGCCGCCCACCGATTTCGCTGCGGATGGCCCCGACGGTGTCGACCATCATCCCGCACACCGGGTCGCGAACCATTCGCGCCTCGGGTCCCGAGACGCGGTCGTCGCGATCGTTGTAGGGGTGCGCGCCATGGCCGCCTGCACCCTTGGCCGGCGAGTGGTCACCACCTCTTGCCGGAGTCACGGTCTTGGTTGTCATCGGGCCGGCCCCTCGCCTTGATCGGTGTTTGGTTCGTGCAGCAACGAGCCGAGCCCGTCCGGGTGGGTTTGCCCGCGGTTCAGGCTGTCGAGTCGGCGGTGGTAGTCGTCGGGTTCGATCTCGCCACGGGCGAGGCGTTCGGCGAGGATCGCGTGTGGTGCCAGCGCTAGCGGCGGCGGTGGCGGGGAGCCGATCGTCGAGTGTTGGGGGGCGCGGGTGCCTCGTCGGATGAGCGAGATCGCGAACCAGGTCAGCCCGCCCCAGAAGACGACCATCATGATCATCATCCACACCCACGAACCTCCACCCCAACCGTGGTGCCAATTGTCCTGATTCAGGTATCCATAGTTCATCGTTCTCTCCTTCTGTCGCTTGACGTTTGACAGGTGCTCATTGGGTCAGCTCTTCGGCTTCCCACGTTGCCGCGACGGGCCCGGGGAGACCGTCGATGGTGAGCGTGATCGTGCCGACGACCGGGCCGGCTGCCGTAAAGCGGAGCTCACCTTCACGGTGGTGTCCGCTCGCCCCATCGCCCGTCCAAGCCGCATACGGCCACGTGGTCTCGCCGACGACCAGGCGGGCGTCTCGGGCAAGATCCTGGTCGAGCTCGACCGAGTGCGTGTCGAAGACGATCTCGAACACGGCTCCGTCGGCGTCGAGGCGACGCAGATCGAGCTCCACCGTGACCTCGCCGACCTTGACCTCGACGATGCGGTCCGGAGATGACGCGGCCGGGGCGTCGGTGGCGGGACTGGTCGAGCTACCGCACCCGGCCAGCGCAAACAGGAGGCCGGCCAGGGCGGCGACTGTTGCTGCCGCCCCGAGACGGCTGCGGCCGTCGCGGCGGACGGTAAGGAGCACTATGCGTGTGCCCATGATCGGGCTCCGCAGTCATGAGCTCGCGGCTCGGGTGTGAGGTACAAGCGGCGAGCGGCGAGCGCAATTCCGACTGCGTTGACGCCGATGCCGACGATCATGAACGGGATTCGGTAGTCGATGAGGAACGTCGCTGCGCCGGTCGCGCCGATGAACGGGGCCAGATCGGCGATGTGGTGGGCACAGCAGGCGATCATCCCCGCGCTCGAGGCGCCCATGCCCGCCTTCCCGGCGAGCGCAGCGCTGCGCTGGAGGCGGCGGCGGCGAAGTTCGCTGACCAGCGCGACCTGGACGGCGAAACCGCCCATAATCAGCCCAAGGTAGTACCAGTCGAGGCGTGCCTGCGCGACGAGGTGGTCGAACGAGCCAGAGGCGATCCACACGACGCTGACGTAGAAGAGCGCGAGCACGGCGGTGGCGATCGCCGCCGCGCGAACGCTGCGCGGGTTCACCGATTTCCCGGCCGGCTGCGCGGTGGAGACGGGAGCTGGTCGTGGGCGGGACAGTCGCCGCCGTGGTTCATCCCGCCGTGGTTCATCCCGCCGCGGTTCATCCCGCCTTGGTTCATGCCGCCCCGGCGGGGTGCTTGCCGTTCTGGCTCGGGCGGGGCCTGCAGGGCAGTCACTGTCCGCTCCTCAAACTGCGTGGCACGTACGCGAGCTTCTGGTAACCGGGCATGTCCGAGCGCGCAGGTCGTTTGAACGTGTTCAAGTGCTCGTCTCCCTTCGAGTTTGCTGATCCCATGATCGATCTTCGGGGGTCCTTGCCGCATCCGCGCTGACTACCGAACAAGCTGGGGCCGTCTACGGAGTTGCGCCTGGCAGGGATGGGGGGACGGCCCGTGGGTGCAGGCGGGTCTTTCCTCGCGACTGAATGGAAGTGGAGAAAGTTCGTCCGCCGCTTAGCGCGACGCGCGTGCGCTGGCGAGGGCCGAGCGGAGTGCGTCGCAGAGTTCCTCGGCGACGCACTCGCGGCTGAGCCACGCGCCGGCGCCGCAATGAAGCGCAGCGTGGCGGTAAGCGGGATCTGGTTCGGGGCCGATGACGACGACCCGTTCGAGCGCGAACGTTGGGGGCAGCTGGCGGCGAACCGCAGCGAAGTCGGCGGTGTCGACAATCACGAGGTCTGGGTGGGACAAGGCAGTGTGGTCGAGTTCGGCCAGGGTGTCGACCGCTGAGACCGCCCAGCAGCCATGGTCGCGATTGAGGAGTTCGACGATGTGAGCGCGCATCGGGCGGTGGGCGACGACGAGTACGACGTGCGACAACCCGGTCGAGCCGCCGCTCACGTCGGCGCGCGTATCGTCATCCCTCCATCTTGCGACCAGACAGGTGCGCTGGCATCCGCGCTGACTACGGAGTGGTGCTGCGGGATGTCACGGACCGGCCTCGTGCCGGTCGAGCAGCCCGGCCTCTTTCGCTCGGCGGACCAGTTCGGCACACGGGCGTAGTTCGGACCGGAGTTATCGTCGGTCGCTGCCTCCATTGCATCTGGGTCGGGTCGATGCTGGTCTCTTCAGCAGCTTCTCGAAGTGCCGTGGCAACCGGTCCGTCGTCGCTGGTCTCGGCCGAGCCGCCGGGGAAAACGAGGACGCGTGGGTAGTTCACGAGCGTTGCGGCGCGTTCTGTCAGCAGGATGTTCGGTCCGTCGACGCTGTCGATGAGCAGAACGGGGCATGTGCGACGACCACTGGCGGGACGCCCGTCGTCGAGTTGAGCGTCGTGGCGAGCAGGAGTCGCGTCGCCTTGTCCAGCGTCGGATTCACTTGGCTGGCATAGATCTCGCCCAAGCGGGACAAGGTGGCCGCGACCTGATCGTGACAGTCGGGATAGGTGACTCGCTCCCACAGGACCACGTGTTCGTCACGGCAGAGTTGGAGTAGATGTGTCAGCGTCACGATCGGCTCCGTTTCGGCCGCGATGACCGCGAGCAACGCCGCGAGTCGGTCCGCTGGCGAGTTGAGTTGGCCACGCTCGGCATGCAGGACACCTAATCGCGCCCCTGTACGCCGGCGGCGCAGCTCATGTCGGCATCGCTGGAGGACGCGGTTAAGGCTGCTGCACCGGCGCATGAGCCGATGCTGGTACGAATGCATCCACGGCGGGCAAGTTCAAGCGCTGTGGGGGGTGACCGGTACATGGTTCGCGAAGGCGTCCCTGACTCGTTCGATGGTTGCGTCGTCGAGGTTGGCGTAGACCAGTTCGGCACCGGTGAACCGGGCTGCTTCGGCGACGAGCGCGTTACGGTCGAGGTCCTCCACCAACAGCGCGACCGTAGCGGTGCCAGGTTGGACTGCATCCCGAAACCATGTGATCCACTCGTCGGGAACGCCGAGGTCGATGACCTTAGCTGTAGCGGCGCCTGCGCCGGCACCCACGGCCAAGCCCGCGATCCATCCGACGGGTCCACCGAGAATGAGCCCGAACAGGCCGGCCCACATTGCGCCCGACAGCGCTGAGCGCACCGGCGTGGGGTCGAGGGTTTCGTGCACGATCGTCTTGCCGGAGTCGTCTTTGACAACGGTGACTGCGTCTTTGAGCTTCAGCTTTCCAGCGGCGGCGAGACCTCTCGCGGCGACGAGGAACTCTTGGGCGCGGAAGGTGTTCGCGAACGAGATCCCCACCAAGGTCTGCGGAATGTCGGACTGGTTCGACTGGTGCATGTGCATGAAGTCAGCATCGGCGATCGAGGCACAGTCCGCATCCGTGGGTACTGACTGTTCTGTTGCGGACTACTACGCAGAACCATGCATCGGCCGCCGGAGCCACGCACTCGCCCTTGCCAACCATGTACGGGATCCCCGAAGTCGAAATGCGTAGCGGCTGCGGATGCCGCACACGTCAGCCTGGATCAAGATGTGATCACACCAAGCAATTCCTGGTCCCTGACGAAGGAGCGACACATGGTCGGCGAACAAGGTGGCTGCTGCTGCAACCACGACGATCACCAGCACA
>JANNHO010000342.1:0-1955 GCA_031404435.1 Acidimicrobiaceae bacterium
CAGGGCTACAAGGATCTGATCACTCACGTGTTCGACGAGAGTAGCGAGTTCCTTGACACAGACGCGGTGTTCGGAGTACGACCAAGCCTGTCGCGTCCGTTCATCGTCGACGCCAACGGCGAGCTTGCCGCGACGTTCGACATAGTGCTCGACCGGGCCGGCTGAACCGGTTCGGGCACTTGGTCGACGAGACGAACGTGACCCCCGTGGGGTCGGCCGGGGCTGTCCGATGCTCAGCCCCCCGTGACACCGAAGCCCCCATCCACCGCGTGAACCTGACCGGTGACGTGGCGAGATTCGTCGGACAGGAAATACAGGGCCGCGTTGGCGTGGTCGGTCGGGTCGAGCATGCCCGCCGGCAACGGTTGGCGGGTCTTGGTCCACTGCATCGTCGCCTCGTCATTGGCTGCTCGACGAGCCATCGGCGTGTTCGTCAAACCCGGAGCGATCACGTTGATGCGGATGCCGTTCGGTGCGTAGGTGCCGGCCGCGGCCCGAGCCCAGCCGATCATCCCCGCCTTGGCGGCGGCATAGGCGTGGATGTCGAAGTAGCCAGGCGACGGCCACTTGGCGACGGTGCTGGAGGTCACGACGTCGAACCTCCGGCGGGCTGGTCGAGCATGAGCCGCGTGGCCTCGCGGGCGGGGAGGAAACCGGTGGTGAGGTTGAGCGCCAGCGTCGCGTTCCATGCGGCCAGGCTGATCTCGTGGAGTACGCCGTCGCCGAGCGGTCGGCCGCTGCCACCGGCCACGGCGAACAGTCCGTCGAGGCGGCCGTAGCGCTCGCGGCAGACCGCGAACGCTGCTTCGGTTTTGGCCTCGTCGGACACGTCGGCGGTCGTCCAGCTGAAACGGTCGCTGGCAAGCTGTTCAGCCAGCGCAACGCAATCGTGTTCGTGCAGCGAGATCACGAACACCTCCGCTCCCTCTGCGAGGAATCGTGCGGCACTCGCTGCGGCGATGCCGGTAGCCCCGGTCACCGCACACACCTTGCCGGCCAATCGGGTTCCCAGCGGTGGCGGCGGCGACGTGGTCATTTGCGCAGTTTGTCACCCTGGCCAGCACGGCGAAAGCCCACGTCCACGTCAAGCGTGTGCGCTCGCTATGACCGCAGTCGTGGAGTCGAGCACCGCACGGGCCCGTTCCGCCGGGTCGGGATATCGCTCGAGTAGTTGCTTCGAGCGCAGCTCGACGGAGACGGCAACGTCGCGAATCGTGCGCAGCGTCTCGGCCAAGGGAAGCTCGCCATCGCCAGGAAGCAGCCGCCCATGCAGCGCCTCGTCACGTAGTCCGCCGCGCGACTCGTCGACCGGCACGAGTGCCGCATCGGCGAGCTGCAAGTAGGGAAACAGCGCCGGGGGATAGGCGGCGAGATCGGCGGGCGTGCCACCGGAACGAGCGAGATGCAACGTGTCGACCAGCACACCGACATTGGTGGTGTCGAGTTCGGTCACGATGCTTGCGGCCGCGTCGAGGCTGTCGATGGAGAAGATCGGCAGGAACTCGAGCACCAACGTCACACCCGGCGCGGTCTGCGCGGCGAGTGCGGCGATCGTGCCGAGCTCGTCGACTACTTCCGAGCGCGATGCCAGACCGCTGGCGACGAGCACGAACCGCGCCCCGATCTGCGCGGCGACATCGATGATCTGGGCACCATGGTGATCTCCCCGTCCGAAGATCACCGGCTCGATGTCGAGTGCGATCAACCCGGTGGCGGCGAGGCCCTGCTGTACCTCCGCGGTCACCGTTGGCGTCCACGTCGCCGGGTCGTACCAAACGCCCGCAGCCGGCCATCCCGCCCGCGCTGCAGCCGCGATGGCCTCCGGCGGCGAGACATCGAGCACCGTGCCGGCCGCAAGCGAAAGCAGCCGCGACTGCGGTCCCGTAGACAGATTGGATGACATGTCGTATGAACATATCTATGTAGACGCGCAGTATCTGTCGGGTCTCGAAACT
>JANNHO010000343.1:0-8990 GCA_031404435.1 Acidimicrobiaceae bacterium
CCCGGCACCAGTCGCAACACCACGTCGGCCGACCGGATGATGATCGGCAGCATCATGATGCTGGTGGCAATCGCCGCGGCCAGGCCAGACTGCTCGAAACCCAGAATCAGAATCCATGTGGCAAGGATGAACAGGCCGGCAACCACCGACGGGAGTGCCGTCATCGCTGTCACGACAGTACGCACCAACGCTGCGGTCCGGCTGTGAGTCTCGTTCAGGAACACTGCGCACGCGATGCTGAGCGGGACGGTGATGATCAGTGCCAGCGAGATCATGATCAGGGTTCCGACGATGGCGTGGGTGACGCCGCCGACATCGAGCGGGTCAAGCGGCCCGGCCTTGCTCAGATCCTCGAGGTAGAAGTTGGGCTTGATGAGCGCGTCCCAACCCCGGTAGAGCGTGTAGAAGACGACGGAGGCCAGGGCGAATCCGGCCACCAACGTGGCGGAGGCCATGAGCACGCTCATCACCTTGTCGACCACGGCGGGGCCGTTCTCGGTGAGCGCAGCGATCACGGCGTACGTGGCAAGGAACACCAGGAAGCCAACAACGGAAAACCCCAGCTTCCCCGACAGGGGGGTGAGCCGACCGAAGAGCAACATCGTCGATGACACGCTGCTGACGGCGACACCGGCGAGCAACATTGCGTCCTGACGCGACCATCGCCCGATGGTTCGCCGCTGCTGCACAGCGGTGGGGGCATGCTGACGTTTCGGGACAACCGTGGTGGGCGATACGGGACCGACGTCGCAGCTCGTCGGCTCGGGGTTCGGACGCACCACGTCGGTGTTGGCTGCCGTAAGCGTGTGTTCAGCGGTAATGGTGCGATCTGCGGTGAGGGTCATGCTTCGCTGCCTGCCCCTGATCGAGACCGAGCCACGAACCACGACGCGGTGAAGTTGACCACGAGCGTCACTGCGAACAGCGCAAGCCCGGCAGCGAACAATGCCGAGAACGCGAACGGCGACGACTCGTTGTAGCGCAGCGCGATCAGGCTGGCCACCGAGTTACTGCCTGCTTCAAGGATATGGAAGCTGAAATCGAAGCGGGGCGAGATGATGAGCACGACGGCGATCGTCTCGCCGAGCGCTCGCCCGAGCCCGAGCATGGTCCCGCCGATGATCCCGCCGCGTCCGAACGGCAACGCCACCACGCGGATCATTCCCCAGCGGGTCGACCCGAGAGCATACGCTCCCTCACGCTCGCCAACCGGGACTTGCGAAAAGACCTCGCGCATCACGACGCATTGGATTGGCATGACCATCATCGCGACGACGATGCCGGCGACGAAGGTGGAGGTGGTATAAACGGTCAGGTTGGTCAGCGGGCTGTCCGGGTCGGCACCGGCCACCTCGAACAGTGGGATCCATCCGAACATCGTGTTCAGCCATCTCGACAGGCCGATCGTTTGACCCTGCAGCAGGAACAGACCCCAGAGGCCGTACACCACGCTGGGCACAGCGGCCATCAGGTCGACGAGCGAAATGAGCCACGAGCGCAACCAGTTCGGCGCTATCTCGGTGATGAACAGTGCCGTCCCCATCGCGATCGGCAGGGCAATGGACACGGCAACGAGTGCGATCAGGGCCGTGAACCCGAGCACCGCCGGGATTCCGAACTCGCCCCTGTCGGGCTCCCATGCAGACGTGGTGAGGAACGAAAAGCCGGTGGCGCGTAAGGCTTGCGATGCCTCGATCGCAAGGAAGAACCCGACCGCGCCCATGATCGCCAGAACGATGAGTCCGCTCAACCCGGACATCCGGTCGAAGATGCGGTCTCCACGACCTTTGCGTGCCTCGAGCCGGCGCGGCTGAGGCTGGTCCCCGTCGGCGTTGAAAGCCTCGGGAACGGTTGTCATCAAATCCATCGTCAGGCCAACCAAGCCGCGAGGATCAGGAGGACGATCACCATGGTCAGGCTCATCAGGATCACGTCGGGGTGCCGGGCATGGGTCCAGAACGACTGCTTGACCGGAACCGGTACAGGCGCCGCACTACCCATCATTCGCGGATCCCAGCCGGCGAAGCGCTCATTGAGCAACGCTGCGACCACCGTCGCGAACACCGTTGCGAAGGTTTCGGCGTCGATGACGACGGTGCTCGACGCCTGGGTGACCACCGGCAGACGCTCCACGTCCGTCGCGGTGCACGCACCGGGCGCGACTTGCTTGATCACCCGCTCGACGGGCGGATCAACGATCTGCACAACCGACTCGACCGGCGCAACGAGGTGTTCGACGGGCGGATCCATTTTCCGCGGGGCAGTCGGTGCATCCCAGATGACTGGTACAGCCGTCTCGGCCGACGGCATCGGCACATTGACCGCGGACGCGTGAGCCACGATCACCGACGCGGCGCGGTGTGCTGCGGCGATGGCGGCGACCGCATCGGCTTGCGCCTGGTCGAGCTCCAGCTCGAGGGATTGACGACGTTCCTGCATGAGCAGCCCGAGCTGCTGGCGAAGTAGCTGGCGGGCTTCATCATCGGGCTCCGCGATGGCAGCCTCGTTGACGGCGGCGTGAAACTCCAGCGACAGCAATGCGATTTCCGCACGGGGAGGCAGCGCCGGACTCCGGACGGAGAGAATGTTGCTCAGCATGGTCACTTGTGCCCCGCCGAGCCTGTCGGTCCGTTGGCGCCTCGGGCCACCCGTTGACGAGCCTCGGACAAGATCCGGGCAACCTCGACACGCGCAGCCTCACGGATCGTCGCGATATCGGTGCCGTGCTGGCGCTCCATATCGGCGAGAGCATCCTGCGCTGCGATGACCTCGGCGTGCAGCGTTGCGTGGACTCCCGTCGCAAGGCTCCGAGCGGCGACCGCTCGCGACTTCACAGCTGAAATTTCGGCTTCCAGGCGCGACCGTTCCACCTCGAACTCGTCAGGTGCGAACATCGGCGGACTCGCGTGAGCGGCCGGTAGCCATACGGGATCCGCATCCGGCAAGGGAGCGTCGGGTACAGCCGGGGGCTCCCACGAGGAGCCGTTGACTTGCGTGCCGCTCACCCCAACCATGGCCTCACCAGCCGATCCGTTGACATGAACAGCACGCAGACGGACATCAGCGACAACCATGTGCAGCCCGTTTCGAGACAGTGGTTGACGAGCCGGTGGCCCAAAATTGCTGGAACGCCTCGTCAGGTTCAAGATCCCTGAAGAAGAGGTCGACCCGCGGCCGGTCGGCGGCCGCACCAACGGTCTCGACCTCATGCCAATTGGTCCGTTCGATGCATTCGGTGCTTGTACGCATGGGATCGAGTGAGTCGGCGAGCATGCCGAGCAACGTCTGCAGGTTGACCGAGTCGGCTTTGTCCAGGATCGCCAAGATTGGCGCCGGCAGACCACGACTCGGTTCGTTCCCGAGCGGCTTGGTCACGATCGGCGGCGGCAGCGGCGGCCGCTGCGCCTCGCAGGTCGTGCTGGTCTCGCGGACGCTGCGGGCCTCGCTCTCCGCCATGTGTCTGCGCATCGTTGCTTGGGCGCGTGCGATCTCAGCTTGACCCTGCTGGTTCGCATCAACCCACCACCCGTCGAGAAGCGATGCGAGATGGCTTTGCTGTGCGACGGCCGTGGACGCCTCAGCCGCGTCACGATCCATCACGTCGGCAACAGTCCCCGCTCGAGGGTCGACTGCGGCGATGGCAGTCGTCGCGCCAAAGGTGGTCGGCGCGGCCCCCCGCTCGATCTCTGCATCGATCTCTGCATCGATCTCGGCACGTCGCGTCATGATCAAACGTTGGGCGTCGAAGAATTGGTTGGTCAGACGGCTGTGCGTCGCCGCCACGAAAGCCATTTGCCCCGAGTTGCGACTGAGCAACGAGGAGGCTGCGCGAATTGCGTCCAGGAAGCGGGCCTGCTCCAATCTCAACGTTTTCAGGAATGCGTCGGCCTCCGCCGACGCGCCGGCCGGCAGGTCACCGACCCTGCTCGGCCGCGAGATGGTTTCCATGTGTGCGGATGGTAAGGGTGACCGATGACACCAAAGTGAACGGCAGGTGGCCACCCAGCAGTGATCAAGTTAAATCAGGAGAGCCTGCTTCGATGCCATGATCCGACCGATCGCAAGCACGGCTTGCGCGCAGCCGCGTGCCAACCGCCGAGAGCCCTCAGACCGCGGTGATGGCTCGTTCGATGATGGTGACGGTGCCTGCGATGCCGTTGACTTCGAGAAGGTCGCCGGTGTTGATTCGGCTCGTTGCCACCGACGTCCCGACGACGCAGGGGATGCCGTACTCGCGACTGACGATGGCGGCATGGGTCAGCGATCCACCGGCGTCACACACACACGCCGAGATCAGCGCGAACGCGGGCGTCCAGTTGGGGCTGGTCGCCTCGCACACCAGGATCTCACCCTCGTTCAGATCGAACAGCGCATCGGCCGACACCATCACCCGAGCCCGGCCCTGCACTGTGCCCGACGATGCCGGGAAGCCGGACAGCACCGTCGCGTCAGCGTCGGAACGAAGCCCTTCGAAGTAGTGGTGATGCATTCCGAAGATCTCGATCAACACCGGGTCGTCGACCTTGTCGGGTACCGTGCCGACGACCTTCGGCAGCGTCGGGCGGATCTCGTTGTAGTGGTCGTAGTACTGATGGCGTGCGGTGGCAATGCTCTGCAACGACGCCCATGTCGCATGCCCCGAAGCCACCTTTTGGAACTCCGGGTAGAACAGAAACAGTCCGTCGTCGGCGAGGTCGGCGCCGACCGCCTCGCCGAGCGCGAGCGCGGCGCGACGCAGCGGGATGCTGGCGCGCAGATCGATGTAGTAGTTGTGATCCTCGTTCCACCATGCGAAGTTGGCGACCGAGCAGATGCCGAGCAGATCGTTGAACCCGCCCAGCGCATCGCCGCCGAGGTTGCTGCGCGCGTGATCGATCGCTGCGTCGCGTTCCGCGTGCGCAGCCTGCAGCGCCCCATCGAAATCGTGCGGTTCCGGCATCTCCAAGAAGTTGGCGATCTGGCCGAGTGGTGAGGTGGGGTTCTCGATCCAAGCCGGGATATTCACGTCGGCGATGCCCTCGGTGCGCCACCCGTAGACCTTCAAGAAATCGTCGAACTCGGTGAGCCACACCGACGCGTTCCCGCCCTGAGCCGTCAGCGCGCCGTGGATCGCGGTGGCGTGATTGTTGGCGAAGGTGTCGGCGATGCCGAGCCGCTTTGCGGACGCGACGAGTCCCCACATCGCCCGGTCGGTCTGCATGATCTTCGAATCACGGCCCTGCAGCATCTTCGACAGCTCGGCCGGGTCGAGCCCGTTTGCGGCAACGTGGCCGTACAGCTGCAAGTAGATCGCAAGGAGCGGATACATGATCTCGAAGTGAATCTCCCACGCGCGCCGATGGAACGCTCGGGCATCGGCCATGTACTGACCGATGTCGGCCAACGACTTCCCGGCGAAGTCGTAGTTCTCGAAGTGCTGTAGGCCGAGGTCGAGCTCCCACTTGCACTCCTCCCACATCGCCTCGAAGTTGCCGAGGAACTTGGGCATGTTGCGTTCGATCCTGGCGGCCCGGTAGCCGATCTCCCACTCCGAGGTCACCGACACCTCGCTGTCGTAGGAGAACGGGCCACCCATCCGTGTCACCAACCCGCGGCCAGGTGGCAGCGGCAAACCCTGCGCGGCAAGCTGTGTGGACCAGTTGGCGCAATCGGTGATGTACAGGTGCCCGATCGGCGAGAAGCCCCGCGGCCAATGGAAGTCGACGAACCAGAACCTCGATTCGTCCTCTTTGGTAAACGGACCGGATCGCTCGCTCACCCATGGTTCGTCGGTGAGCGCCTTCTCCCACCCCGGATACCACTCGAGAAAACCATCGACTGGAACGATCTCTGCCACAGGTCCCCCAGGACGTTTCGGTAACCGCAGCTACCCGTTGCCGATGCAACGAGTCGAACCCTAGTTGGCGACACGGTCTCCGGCTGAAGATCATCGTCGATCAGGCAAGGGTGAAGCCCTCGTATCCGTTGGCCGCGACCTCGGCACAGCGCGCCACGTAGGGCGGGTGGCCGGGGAGCGGCATGAACACACGCGACTTGCCGGGTACGTTGGCCCCGAGGTACCACGAGTTGCACGTGGGATACAGGGTGGCGTCGGCGACCGCATTGACGTGCGCGACCCACGCATCTTGCGCGTCGGGGTTGGCTTCGATGCGCGTGCGCCCGTCGGAGCGCAGCGTTTCGATGCAGGCGGCGATCCATTCGACGTGGTGTTCGATCGATGCGATCACATTGGTCAGCACCGACGGGCTGCCCGGCCCGGTGATGATGAACAGGTTCGGCATGCCCGCGACACCGAGACCGAGGTAGGTGGCAGGTCCGGCCGCCCACTCCTCGCGTAGCGACGTGGCGGGGCCGCGCAGGTCCATCCTCAACAGGCTCCCCGTCATCGCGTCGAAGCCGGTCGCGTAGACGATGATGTCGAGTTCGTGATCCACTCCCCCGGCGCGGATGCCGCGTTCGGTGATCTCCTCCAACGGGGCGCTGCGCAGATCGACGAGGGCGACGTTCGGGCGGTTGAACGTGGCGTAGTAACCGCTGTCGATGCACATCCGCTTGCACCCGATGATGTGCGTTGGGGCGAGTTTCGCGGCAACGTTGGGGTCGTCGACGATGGAGGCGATCTTGCGGCGGACAAAGTCGGCCGCGGTGTCGTTGGACGCAGCGTTGGTCAGATGATCGGCAAAGCCGTGAAGGAACGTGAGCCCACCGGCCGCCCACCTCCGCTCGAACTCGGCCTCGCGTTCGTCGGCGGCGACGTCCAATGCCGATTCGGTGCCGCGCGTCGACCGCGAACCGAACGCGCCCGCCATCAATTTGTTCGCCTCGCGCAACGCGGGGTAGTCGGCTTTGATCGCGTCCAGCTCATGTGGATGCAGCGAGCGGTTCAACGCCGGGGCGGCGTATGTGGGCGTGCGTTGGAACACGGTGAGGTGTGCCGCGCTCTTGGCGATCTCGGGAATCGCTTGTACCCCCGATGATCCCGTGCCGATCACACCGACCCGTTGACCGCTGAAATCCACACCGTCGTGCGGCCACGCGCCCGTATGGAGCTGTTCGCCGGTGAAGCGTTCCTGTCCCACGATCGTCGGCACGTTGGTGCTCGACAGGCAACCGACCGCGCTGATCAGGAACCGGCAACTCGTCTGTTGCCCGTCGCTGGTGGTGACGCTCCAGGTGCGCGACGCGTCGTCGAAGCTGGCACCCGCGACCCGTGCGTCGAACACGATGTCACGGCGGAGATCGAAGCGATCGGCGACGTGGCGGGCGTAACGGAGCAGCTCGGCCTGGCCGGCGAACCGCTCGGCCCACACCCACTCATGCTGCAGATCCTCGTCGAAGGAGTAGCTGTACTCGACGCTCTCGACATCGCAGCGCGCCCCCGGGTAGCGGTTCCGATACCACGTGCCGCCAACATCGCCACCGGCTTCGAACACCCTCGCGGTGCAGCCGATCTGGCGCAACCGGTGGAGCATGAACATCCCGGCAAACCCGGCACCGATCACAACGACATCAACGTCGACGCTATTGTATGCTGGGGCCGCGACCCGGTCGTATGGGTGATCGGCTGGTCGCACGCCGCCGAGGTTACTGGGTCGTGTGCGCACCATCCCTGGTCACCGAATCCTCGGCATCGGCGCTGCCATCACCGCCGGCTTGGTCACTGCCTTCGCTGCGACGACGCGCCCACGGGATCATGCCGAGGCCGAGCGCCAATGCAGCGGCTGCGCCCCACGTACCGGCATCGGCATCGATGCCGTCGAGCGACCCTGCAGCGACGAGCACGCCAAGCGTCGCGACGATCGCCCCGAAGACAACGGATATGGCATCAAATCGGTGACGGTTCATCGTCAGCCTCCTGTCGTGGTGTTCGGAGCGAACGGGGTGGTCGTGGTCGGAACCGCCGCCGGGTCGGATGGGCTGCCGGCGAGGCTGGCGCGAATTGCATGGAGATCGATGACCTCGGCAGCCGGTGTGATCAGCAGGCCCCGAGGCAGCAATTGGAACTCACCGAACGACGTCATGAGCGAGGTCGTCCCGGGTCGGAACTCCTGTTGCTCACCGACGACTACACGATCCGAGGCATCGATCACCGCCTCACCGTTGCCGAGCACGAACCACCCGTCCGACGTGACACCGACGCCATCGGCAACGACGACGATTGCACCCACGCTGCCAGGATCCATCGGCTCCAGCACTGGCACCGTCGCAAATGACGTCGGCACCGGAAAGTCCGTCACCGGCGAGATCGCGGATGTCGAGTACGAGTTGATGTTCACCGACCCGCGGCCGACCCATGCATGCACGGTGACAACGGGTTCGCCTGCTGGCCCGACAACGACGTCGGTCGCGGTCGCGACGACTCCATCGACACGCACACTGCCGTTGGCGACATGGGTGCGGACCAACACCGTGACGTTGTCGGCCACGTCGACGTTGATCTCCCCAATCGCCACCCGGGCGTCGACCACCCCGGGCGTCGGCGCAGCCCCCAGCCAGACATATACCGTGCCCAACGCAACGCGCGCGTCGTCGGTTCCACTGAGCTGCGGCCTGCCACCGGACTCGCTCTCGAAGACCTGGACGTACCGATCACCGGCGAAGTCGTCGACACTGATGCCGAGCCTGGACATGTGGCCCCCTGCATAACCGGCCGAGGCGAACACAACCGCAGGAATCACCAGCCATCTGGCGCGGCCACGAAATCCGCCAACAACGAGACCGAGCCCACACACCACCGCAGCCGACCCGAGCCACTGCTCGGGATGCAGCCGGCCACCGTTGAGCTCGTCGATCAATGCTCCGGCGGCAGCCACCACGATTGCCGCACCGAGCACAGCCCGTCCGAGCGGCGAGCGCTCCCGCGTCCGAATGCGACGCGCTCGCTCATGACGCACTCGCTCGGAGCTCGGCCAGTCCTCTGACGTGGTGTAGGCCACAGCCCACACCACCTCGAGACCGAGGACGTCCACCAAGTAGCGTCGCCCAGCAGG
>JANNHO010000344.1:0-12404 GCA_031404435.1 Acidimicrobiaceae bacterium
CCGCCCCGACCAGGTGCAGCTCCACGCCGGTGCCAACCTCGCCGGTGAAGCCCGCGACCGCGTGGTCGCCGACCTTGCGCTCGACGAAGTCGAGCACGGCGAAATCGAGCACGGCACGGGCCATCTCGACTCGTGGCAGTCCGCCCAGGAACGCGGCGCCCTGTCACGCGTGATCATGGCCGCCGGAGCGCTCGCCGCGATGGCACAGCTCACCATCGACTACACCAACGAGCGACGCCAGTTCGGTAAGCCGGTCGCGACGTTCCAGGCCGTGCAGCAGCACCTCGTGCTGGCCACTCAGTCAGCCGTGCGGGCGCAGATGGCCGCCGACGTGGCCGTGCGGGCGCTCGCCACCGGTGCGGGTTCGTTCGAGATCGCCGCAGCCCGCGTGGTCGTCGACGATGCGATCACGATCGGCACCCGTGCCGCCCACCAGGCTCACGGCGCGATGGGCGTCACCCGCGAGTACGCCCTCCACCAGCTGACCCGCCGCCTGTGGTCGTGGCGGCACGAGTGGGGCACGACGAAGCAGTGGCGCCAACGCATCGGCCACTCCGTTGCCGCCGCAGGTGCCGATGCGATGTTCGACCTCACCTCACGCTGAGGTCCGCAGCAAGGTGAGATGAAATGGGTACAACCCCGCCGCCATCGCCGGGCAGTCCATCGATGATCGCGCCGCAGGGCCCGCCAGCGGTGGATGCCAGCGGGGACCGATGCACGTCCTTCGAGTGAGCCCCGAGGGGTGCGGTGCTCTTGCATCACATCCTCTATCAGGGCACTATGTGCTGCCGATGGGCCCTCAGGACTTGATCATTCGGGATGCGTTGGTGGATGACGCCAACGCGATGGGTCACCTTCATGTTCGGGCGTGGCAGAGCGCGTACCGAGGGGTGATGCCCGACGAGTACCTCGACGACCTCCAGGCGGACGACCGGATCGAGATGTGGCGCGGCCGCATCTCTCGATCCGACCTGCCACCGCTTCTGGTCGCTGTCGTGGCAGATGCGGTCGTCGGGTTCGCCGCTTTCGGCGCAGCGCAATCACCCACGTCGCCGCCTTCGTGCGGCGAACTGTACGCGATGAATCTCGACCCCGACTATTGGGGACAGGGCATCGGGCGGGTCCTCTTGCACCGCGTGACTCAAGCGCTCCTTGCGCTGGGCTACGAGGAGGCAGTGCTCTGGGTTGTCCCCGAGAACGAGCGGGCGCGAGCGCTTTATGAGTCCGAGGACTGGGTTCCCGATGGAGGTCTCTCCACCGAGGAGATTCTCGGTGTGACCGTCACCGACATCCGCTATCGGAAACCACTGGTTGGTTTGCTTCCACACGCGTAACGACATGGACGTGGTCACGAGGAAGCGGCGGCGCGAAGCTGTGCCGTCGGTCGTCACCATCAACGCGCCGTCTGTCGTGTCCCGACAGCAACCACATGCGAGTCCGGGTGCGTCGAAGACACCGCTACTGCAATCGTTCTACGATTTGCCACCGTTAGATCGCCACCCTCCGGTGGGAAGGGTGACGGTGGGCCGCCGCAGGCGCCGACGCGATGTTCCATCTCGTCACCTCACGCTGACCAGGGCCCGCGGTTCGACTCCCAGAACTCGGCCCACGACGGGTACGCGTCGGGCAACAGCTTCTCGCGGATGTGCGAGCCGAAGTCGTTGACACCCAGACCCGGCTGAGGCCGCTCCAGCCAGTCGACGAGATACCAGCGGTGCAGACGACGACGGCTGATGCACCACTCGCCGTCGGCGCGCTCGTAGTCGTCCCAGTACTGGATGGTGCCCACCGCCCACTCGCCTGTGTCGGGCCGCTCCAGCTCGTCGCGGCAGTAGACGACGCCGCTCGCGTGGTCGGCGTCGTGGAAGTCGATCACGTGGTTCGCGACCAGGTGCACCGACGTTCTCATCTGGCTCATCAGCACGCTCATCCACTGCTTCAGCGCCTCGCGCCCGCTGGCGTCGGCGCCCACCTGCACCTTCGGGCTGAACAGCGACACGACCGTGTCCATGTCGCGGGCGTCGAGCGCCCTCGCATATCGCGACACCAACTGCTGGATCGCGGCATACGACTCCATCCGGTCGAGACGCTCGTCGCCCGTGGTCGGTCTCCAATCACCGAGTCGTTGATCCACCATCGTTCCGTTTCCTCTCAACTGCGTCAGCGGGCCACTGCTGCGCCGACGGCGAGCAGCTCGTCGACTTCGGCCTGCGACATCCCAACCTCCAACAGCACCTCGATGGTGTGCTGCCCGAGCACGGGTGGGGCACGATCGAGGCGCACCTCCTGATCGCCGAGGAACCACATTCCGCCAGGCTGTTCGAGCCGGCCCCAGTCGGCGTGCGCATACGTGGCGATCAGGCCCGCCGCGAGGTGTTCGGGATCATCGAAGAACAGCCCCTTCTGACCCTGCCGCACGGCAGTGGCGGACACACCCGCCGCGGCGAGGGCGGCGAGCACGTCGTCGGTCGCACGCGGCCGAGCTGCGTCAGGCAGCTCGTCGGGCGAACAGGCACCGAACACGCCGCACAGCGCGGCGAGCGCGACGTCACCGACTGCTGATACGGCGATCCAACCATCGGCGAGCTGCAGGATCCGCTCCCCCGGGCCGACCATCGTCTGTGATTGATCGAGCATCGGCACCGGGGCGAGCGAGCCGTCGGGCAGTCCGTAGGTCTCGCTGTTGGTGAGCACGCCGGCTCCGAGCAGCGAGGCAGCCACGTCACTCGCCCGACCGGTGGTGTCGCGCACCAGCAACGCCATCAGCGTGCCGGCGACCGACGACATCGCGCAGAGGTGGTCCATGAAACCGAAGCGGTGCCACATCGGATCGTTGTCCTCACCGGCACCCATGACCTCCCAGCCGCAGCTCGCCTGGAACAGCTGGTCGTAGCCTGGCCAGTCGGCGCGTGGCCCCTGCGGCCCGTACGAACTGACGTGGCAGAACACGACGTCGGGATTGACCGCTCTGACCGCCGCTGCGTCGAGGCCGAGGCGGCGCGCCGCCGGCATGCGCAGGTTGTGGTGCACAACATCGGCCCAGCGCAGGAGCGCCTCGAGCGCGGGTCGGCTGGCCGGCGATTTGATGTCGAGCGCCACGGCGCGCTTGCCACGCTGGCACCCGGCGAACGGCCAGTCGGCCCAGCGCATCGGGTCGCCGGTCGCAGCCTCCACCTTCACCACCGTCGCACCGAGGTCGGCGAGCAGCATCGGGCCGAGCGGCCCGGCGAGAAAGTTGCCGAAGTCGAGCACCTTGAGGCCCTGCAGGGGGTACCGCGTCGCGACCCCGGCGGGTGGGCGCGGCGCCGACGTCCGCGCCGGCCAGATCGGGGTGCCGCTGCCGGCTGCCGGCGCAGCGCCGCGCACCTCGGTGGGCGGGTCGAGCGTGAGCGGCAGGCCGGGCACCGTGATCGTGCCGGCGTCGGGGTCGTCGAGCTCGATCACGTACCGGTTTGCGCGCGCCTGCTCGTCGTCCAAGATCGCGCCGAGCGGCACGGCCGGTTGTGCTGGGATGTCGTTGTCCCACATGTTGCGCAGCCATTCGTCGGCGGTGCGCCGCCGGAATGCCTCGACGAGCGCCCCCCAGTTCGGCCAGTTCGGGAACCCGGTTCCCGCGAGCCGCGCATTCTCGGCTGCGACGAGCTCGGGGCCCATCTCGGCGAACACCTCCTGCACCAACGGGGTGGCATCGGGGGGTGGGGGCATGACGTGGATCCAGCGGCCGTCGCTGCACTCGAACAGCGAGGCGCGCATGTTGTCCTTCGGCATGCCGATCCGCAGCAGGTCGGATGGGGTTTCGGCCCGAGTCCAATGCATCATCATCGGGATCAGCGCACCCTGGGCGAGGCTGGTGTGTGCCGGGCCGGCGATGCCGGTACGACCTCGGGAGACGAGCCGGCTCATGATGCCGATCACGGCGAGCCACGCCGAGGGCCATGTGCCGAGTGGAAAACGCACATAGATCGGGCTCTCGCCACGGGCGCCGAGCTGCTCGTCGAGCACGCCGAGGCGGGCGAGGGTGAGCACATCGTCGACCGGCGCCTCGGCGGCAGCGTGGTTGGCGGGAAAGCCGAGGATCGACGACACCACCAGATCGGGGTGGCGTTCGTGGAGCGTCGCGTCGTCGAGCCCGAGTGCGGTGGCCTCGAGCGGCGACAAGGAGTGCACGAACACGTCAGCGTCGGCGAGGAGCGTGGCGAGCTGCGCACGGCCGCCGACGTCGCCGAGGTCGAGTTCGACGCTCTGCTTGCTGCGACCCCAGGTGCGGAACCCGGGCTTGGCGCGCAGCGGCGAACCGCCGGGCGGCTCGACAAGTAGCACATCGGCTCCGGCCTCGGCGAGCACGAGCGTGGCCGCCATCCCGGCGACACTGCCTCCGAGGTCCACCACCCGCACCCCGGCGAGCATGGGCCCAGCTCCGGTACCAGATTCGATGTTCGTCACGAGGCCGCCTCCCGGCGAGGGCCCCATCGACGCACCACGCTCTCACGATTCGTCCGCCCGGGCCTGATCACCGCACGACCCGCCGGAACGCCGCGGATGCCGTGGCGATGATGCGACCGTTGTGGCCCTCGTCGGTGAGCGTGACGTCGACCCCGACGCGATCGGTGCCACCGACCACCGCCGCACGGGCCCGGAACGGCCCGATGTAGCCCGGCTTGACCATCAGCACGGTCCACTCCTCGACCTGGAAATCGATTGTGCCGTGCACCCGTTCGAGTTCGTCCATCGCCGCGGCTTCGAGCGCGATGTTGATCGTGCCCTGGTGCAATGCGGAGTGCGGCGACGAGATCATCGGTGTCACGCTGTCGATCTGCACCGTGCCGTCCGGACCGGTCACGATGCCGAACACGTCACGCAATGGCGGCAGGTCAGGTGAGTCCTCCACGTCGTTGACCGGATTGTCGACAGGGGCGAAGCCGGGCGGCACGTCGCCGAGGCTGACCCCACTGCCGGTCGAGATCGCGAGCACCCGACTGTGGTCGCTCGCGTCGACGATCCGCGACCGGCTGAAGCCCATCTGGCGCCCGATGCTGATCGCGTCGCGGAGCACCTCGATCCGCTTCACGTCGTGGCCCGGATCGAGGACCGAGTAGGTCATCGTCACCGGGGCGGGCACGCACTCGTCGTCACGCCACCACGGCTCGGGAGCGGCGATGCACAACGGCGCGGCCGTCACTCCTCCGGTGGAGTTGCGCATGTCGTGGCGCAGCGGCATCGTCTCGCGCTCCACCCCGACGTCGAGGAACGGGGTTCCCTTGCCAAGGTAGGTGTAGCTCTTGAGCGCAACCCATGCCTTCGCGAAGTGATCCCAGTGCTCCTCGGGAGTGACTGTTCGGATATCGCCGTACGACTCGTTCCCCATCCGACCATTCCACACCCAACCTGACACAATCGTCAACTCGGGGTCGCTCAGGGCGGGCGGAGGAGCGACTCCTGGGTGATGGTGACGCCGAGTGTGCCGTCGTGCTGGAACATCGAGCCGGCGTACAGTCCGCGGGCACCACCGGCGTGCAGCGGCCACATGCGGTGCAGCACCCAGTCGTCGGCGCGTAGGGGCGCTCGGAACCACATCGCGTGGTCGAGGCTCGGGCCGCCCCTAGGCAGGCCGGGCACCTCCGTCGAGAGGAACCCGGTGCCGATGTCGGAGAGGTAGGCAAGTGCGCAGCTGTGGGTGAGCCGGTCGTCGGCGAGCTGTTCGCGGATGCGCAGCCACATCGTGCTGCTCAACTCGTTGCCGTTGTCGTCGATGGTCACCGGCGGCACCACGCGCGCCTCGGCGCGCGGGAAGTTGTGGTTGAACGGCTCGGCGCGGCACTGCTCTGGTGCGGGCAGGCCCTCCGGCATCGGCACCGTGAACTCGGCACCCGGCTCGTCGATATGGAACGAGGTTGTCAGGTCGAAGATCACCGCACCGTCTTGAACTGCGCTCACGCGGCGGGCGGAGAACGAGCGGCCGTCGCGGTCGCGTTCGACCTTGAAAATCACTGGCAGTGCGCGCATGCCCGACCGGAGGAAGTAGCCGTGCATCGAGTGCGGATGACGCCCTTCGGGCACGGTGAGGCCGGCCGCCATGAGCGCCTGCGCCGCGATCTGGCCGCCGTAGAGCGTCGGCCAACCGTTGTCGGGTAGCTCGTTGATGCCTCGGTACAGGTCGCGGTCGAGCGGCTCGAGATCGAGCAGCTCGGTCATCGTCGGCTGTGTTCCGGTCATTTGACCAGCATCCATCAACGCGGTTCGACAGACCGCATCGCGAGGTCGACCGTGGCCCGTACGAACTCGACCCAGATCTCGGGGTGGTTCGTGTGGGCGAAGTGATCGGCACCCTCGCCGACGAACAACTGGGCGCCCGTGCGCCCGGCGACCCGGCGGTGGGCGTCGAGAAACAGCGGCTCGGGCGCCACGGTGCCGCACCCGACGAGGAACGGCACCTTCAGCTGGTCGAGATCCATGAACGGTGCTGCCTGGAACGCCATGTCGGCGCGGAACGCGCGGCCTTCTTCTCGGAGCATGTGCTTGGTGCTGTCGCGGAGTGCGTCCCACCGCTCGTCGCCGAGGATGAACCGGTTGAAGTCCTCCCCCAGCTGCGACGAGTCGCCGTAACGAGCCCAGGTCATGGTGCGCTCCATGGCGAGGTCGCCCATCCACCATGGCCACGGCACCATCGGAGGCTCCCACACACCGAGGGCGACGAACAGCTCGGGGGCTTTTGTGGCAGCGAGCATCGCGATCGCGCCGCCGGCGCTCTGCCCACACACGACCGACGGGGTGCCGTCGAGCAGGTCGATCAGGTCGTCGGCGTGCACGTCAAAACCGCCGAGCACGGTGTCGTGACCGACCAGGCCGGCCTCGACGGACCGGCCGTAGCCCCGGCGGTCGTAGACGGTGACCGGCAGGTCGTGCAACCGGTGCACCACGTGGGCGAAGTTCTTGCTGCGGTCGGGTGCACCGTGCACCAGCACGACGGGCGGCCCCGGCGCGTCGACGTGATGACGTGCGACGAACAGGTCCCCAGGTTGCATACCGCAGAACCTACCCAATCACTTGACGACACTGTCAACTCACCGATACTGTCACCTCGACGAGGTCGAGTACACCGTAGGTGGCGGGCGCACGGTTCAGCGACGAGGTCATCTCGCCGACCTGCGATCTGTGACGGGGTCGGCACACTGAGGCGACGATGGGGAACGATATGGGAGTACTCGACGGACAGGTGGCGATCGTGACCGGTGGAGGGCAGGGGGTGGGGCGTGGCGTCGCGCTCGCTGTTGCCACCGAGGGAGCGAAGGTGGCTGTTCTCGGCCGCACTCTGTCGAAGTGCGAGGCGGTCGTTGCCGAAATCGAGGCGCGAGGTGGATCGGCGATCGCGATTCTCTGCGACGTCGAGCATCGGGAGCAGACCGAGACGAGCGTCGAGCAGGTCGTGCAGCAGTGGGGTCGGCTCGACCTACTGGTGAACAACGCCCACAGCAAGGTCTTCCAGTCGATCCGCAAGATGACCGATGCCGATATGGACACGATGTGGCTGTCGGGCCCGATGGCCAGCTTCCGGTTCATGCAGGCATCCTTCGGGCACCTGCGCACATCGCGGGGCTGCGTGATCAACATGGGTTCGGGGTCGGGCATTCTGCCTGCCGGCGCAATGTCGGGCTACGCGATGACGAAGGAGGCGGTGCGCACTCTGTCGCGGGTCGGCGCGGTCGAGTGGGGGCGGTTCGGCATCCGGGTCAACTCGATCTGCCCGCTTGCCGAATCGCCGGGCGCTGCCGACTTCGACGACGCCATCGGAGGCGCTGTCGACGAAGTGACCTCGCGCATCCCGCTCGGCCATTGGGGCGACGCCGAGAGCGACATTGGGCGCGGCGTCGTGTACCTCGCCGGACCGGACGGCAAGTACATCACGGGCACAACCCTGATGATCGACGGCGGCTTCAACTACCTGCGGTGACACCTCTCCCGGGCGCAGCTCGTCGTCTCGGCCGATCTGACATGGCGTCGTGCGCCATCAACTTGCGAGCGACGCCGTCAGTTGCGCTCGGCGAGCGGATCCTTCGAGACGTCGGCCCACAACCACGGTTCGAGTGCGAAGAACTCTGCAGCGTTGATCCCGTCGAGGGTGATCGGTTTGACGGTGAGAACGTACTCGACGTCGCGCATGGTCATGGTGAGGACCTTGGCGAGTTTGCGGGCTGCGCTGAGGATTTGGGCGGAGTTGATTTCGTTGTTCGTCGTGTCGTACATGCCGACTGCCTGGGTCGATTTGGCGTTGACGACGACGTTGATCTCGATGTGTCGTTCGGTGCCACCGATGAGCCATTCGCGTGCGGCTCCGACGAGGAGGACTTCGGGTGGGAGCGACTTGGGTTTGTCGCTGTTGGCGAACTGAGCGGCAAGTTTGGAGATCTTGGCGCCCGCTTTGGCCAGGACGTGTTCTTCGAGCTGATCGGAGTGCGCTGGCCTGTTGTACCGACGGCCGACCCAGGTGGAGAACCGCTTCTGTTGCGGGCCGGTGAGCGGCCGGCGGCTGTCGACTTTGTCGTTGAGCAACGCGGTCTTGTCGACACTGGTGACGTAGCGGAGGTCAGCGACGGGCCAGAAGTCGTCGGGGTTGGCGGCTCCGGCGATACGGGCCACGTCGTGGGGTGGGAGCGGGAACTCTCGGGGCGAGTACTCGCCGCTGCGGAGCTGCTGGTAGCGCTCTTTGGAAACGGTCGTGATCGGAGCAACAGCGATGCATGGTTCGACGCTCGGGTCACGGACGATGTCGCAGGAACCCGAGACGATCACGTACCAGCCGAGCTCGTTTTCGATGGTGACCGACCAGAGGTCCTTGGCGCGAGGTTTCCCGCCGGCGGCGCTGACGACCGGGGTCTGGCCACGGCCGACGATGGTGACTGCCCCGAGTGTGAGCAGATCGCCTTGCGTAAGGTTGCGCAGCAAAGGCGCCAGTTTGGATGCTGGGGCCTTGCGACTGGTCGTGGTAGGAGCCATCAGACGGCGACGAGGACGCGCCGGGAGTGCTGGATGAGATCGAGCACAGCCGGTGCAGTTTCGACGAGTGCATGTTCGGCGCCGGCTCGGGCCTCGCCAACCACGGCCCGCCGTTCAGAGTCGAGCGTCGCCATTGCGGAACGCTGGAACTCTGCGCCCGCGCCGAGACCGCTCGACACCATCGGGGTCAACGCAGCCGGCTCGCCGAGCCCGAGTGATGCACGTACCTCACCGATGTCGTAGCGGCGGTGACCGCCCGGGGTCCGGTCGAACGGGATTCGACTCTGGCGGCTGTAAGCCTGCACGGTCGATTCCGTGACGTGCAACGCCGCGGCAACCTGTCGTGTCGTTGCAGTTCTGTCCATGCCGAACATCGTACGCGCCCTGATTCCATGATTCAACCGGTTTACATGGATTCCACGGTTCCCACGGATTAGCTAGTGCGGGTCTGCTCGGACGACCCCTGTCGGAGCACAAGGCTGTAGCTTCCTGACGAAAGTGTCAAGTCCGAGGAAAGGGCACCAAAATGGGCAAACTGGACCAGAAGGTCGCGATCGTCACAGGAGCGGGGCGGGGCATCGGTCGCGTGATCGCGATCGACTACGCACGTGAAGGTGCCAAGGTGGTCGTCGCCTCGCGCACGGCATCCACCGTCGACTCTGTCGTCGCCGAGATCGAAGCGTTGGGTTGCGAGGCGCTCGGCGTCACTGTCGACGTGGGCGAGCGCGCGGATGTCGACCGGATGGTCGCCGCCACCGTTGCGCGATTCGGCCGGCTCGACATCCTCGTGAACAACGCCCAGGGCTTCGGCAGCGCGGCGCAGCCCGAGGGCTCGCCCGGTTTCATCCCGCTCGAAGACTTCCCCGACGACGTATGGGCGAACACATTCCAGACCGGCTTGCTTGGCACGCTCTACGGCATGCAGGCCGCGTTTGCGCACCTGAAGCAACGGGGCGGCAAGATCATCAACTTCGGCTCGGGTAACGGCATCGGCGCGATGAAGGGCACCGCTGCGTACAACGCGACGAAGGAGGCGATCCGCTCGCTCAGCCGTACCGGTGCTGCCGAATGGGGCAAGTACCGCATCTGCGTGAACGTGATCATCCCAACCATGCTCACCGACTCGGCCGACGCCTTCTTCGAGGCCCGACCCGGCATCCGCGAGAAACTTGTCGGACAGATCCCGCTACGCCGGTTCGGCGACGTCGAGCATGACATCGGCCCGGTCGCAGTGTTCCTGGCCAGTAGCGACTCCGACTTCATCACCGGCCAGGCCCTCCACGTCGACGGAGGCCAGATCCTCCGCCCATGAACTCGGGTGCCGGTCAGGTGCCGGTTCGGGTGCCGAGCCGGCCGAAGCTTGGCGGGCGCTTCTGCATGAATGACTGCACGCCCTCGGCAAAGTCGGGGCGGGCAAAGCTCTCGAGCATCAAGCGCTGTGACTCGTGTTCGGCCGAACCGAGCCCACGGTGGAGCTGCTCGTACACCTGGCGCTTCACGACCGCCAGCGATGCCGGCGAACACGTCGCCGCGAGGTTCTCGATGTAGCCCCGGCAGAACGTCAGCAGTACGTCGGCCGCCACGAGGTAGTTGACGAGGCCGAGCTGCAGCGCCTCCTCCCCCCGCACGCGACGCGACGAGAACAGGAGGTCGAGCGCTACTGCCGGGCCGACCAGCCGCGGCAGCAGCCAGCTCAGCCCCCATTCGGCGATGAGTCCTCGCTGGGAGAACGCTGTGAGGAACAGCGCGTCGGGCGACGCCACCCGCAGGTCGCAGCAGAGGGCAAACGGGAACGCCATGCCGGCAACGGCCCCGTTCACAGCGGCGATCACCGGCTTGTCGACGGTCATCACGTACGGGAAGCGGCCGCCGAAGTCGCCGTCGGGCTGGCTCCACCCGGGCCGGTCGCCGCCAGCGATACCCCCGCCGTCACCTCCGCCCTTACTCAGGTTGCTGAGCAGATTCATGTCTGCGCCCGCGCAGAACGCCCGGCCGGCACCGGTGACGATGATCCCGACGACGGCCGGGTCGGCCGACGCACGCGCCATCGCGTCACGGATCTCGTCGTCCATCGCGTTTGTCCACGCGTTGAGCGAGGCCGACCGGTTCAGCGTGATTGTCGCGACCGGGTCGTCAACTTCGTACAGGATCTCGTCGTACATCCCGGCACCATGCCACAGCGACGATGCGCGCCCTACATCGGAATGCCGGAATCGCGGACCATGTCAACGTCGAGCTCGACGGCCCAATCAGTCGGCATCGACCGCGGTGACCCTGACGGGCACGGCGGACAACTGGGCCATCCCGCTCAGTGGGTCCAGCGCGTGGCGGTCGAGGATGCTGTTCACGTTGGCACCCTCGAAGCCGTGCACGATCGACACAGAGCCTGGCACCACCGCTGCGGTCACCCGGGCAAGCAACGTGAGCGAGCCGGTTGCCGTTGTCACCTTGATCTGATCGCCGTCGAGCACGCCGCAGGACTCGGCATCCACCGGGTGCAGCAGCGCATCGGGAACATCACCGTCGCGGAACAGCTGCCAGTTCATTCGTCTGACCACGCGCCGCGGGATGAGCACGAGCGATCCGGGTTCCGGCTGCGTCTGCTCGACGTCGGCACGGTGCTGAGCCAGCTGGGCCACCAGGCGCTCCGGGACGAGCTGCCACCTGCCCGCTGGGAGCCGTGACGCGACCCATCCGTACTTGGCACCGGGCTCGACGTGGAACCCGCCCGCCGCCCGCAGTGCGGCAACGCCGTCGCCGCGAGCCAGACGGGCGAACATTGCGTCGGCTGTGGTGCCGATCGGGTCGGCCCCCTCCTCACCGCCGAGCGCGTCGAGACCGATGCCGGCCGCAATTCGTGCGAGCGATTGCCACATCGGCGGCCGATCGGCGCGCGGTGCCACGACCGGGTCGGTGTACTGCTGGTACATCACATTTGCGTTCGGCTCAAGCGACAACACGTCTGGCCGTTCGAGCTGCCCGGCGCTGGCGAACACATGCGTCGCCAGCTCGGACGTGCCGTTGTGCACCACGTCGATCACCACGAGCACGTCAATGGCAGCCAGCGCATGCGTGACGCGTTCGGGTTCCGGCATCGCCGTGATCAGGTTGGCACCGAGCACCACGAGCGCCCGAAGCCTCCCGGCCTCGATCTCGTCGGCGATCAGCGCCGCCGGCCACTCACCTCCGCAGCGGGCGATGTCGGGCCGCACGGCCGAACGCGGCTCGGTGGGCGCGGCGCGAGGCAGCGTGTCGAAGCGGTCGAGCCGCGAGAACAGGCCAGGGTTGAACCACATGCCGCCGGGCTGGTCGAACGAATCGGTGAGCACCAGCAGCGCCCAAGCCATCCACTCCCCCAGGTTCGCCGTCGGGTTCATCGTCGAGCCCGTGCCCGACAGGATCGCCAACCGGCC
>JANNHO010000345.1:0-4235 GCA_031404435.1 Acidimicrobiaceae bacterium
GGCCACCGGCGAGCTACGGACGGTCCCACAGCCCGACCCTGCTGCCTTGGAAGCGTTCTGCGGAGGTGCCTGGTCGCCGGATGGCGAGCGACTGGCGTGCGAGACCTTCGGCGTCGACGATCCGAGCTTGAACGGGATCTACTCGATCAGAGCCTCTGATGGCGGCGACCTCACTCGCATCACGTCCATTCCCCGCGGCAACGACATCCCCGGCGACTACTCGCCGGACGGTAGCCAGATCGTCTTCTCCCGGTTCGTCGAGGACGGCGCTTCCCTCGGCATGTTCGTCATCAACGTCGACGGCTCCGGACTGCGGCAGATCACGCCGACCGACATGAACCTCGACGAGGACGGGTTCGCCGGCGAGTGGTCGCCCGACGGGAGCAGCATCCTCGTCGTCGCCCGCACCGCCGCGGACCGCAAGGCGATCTTTGTCGTGAACGCGGACGGCGGGACCCCGGAGCAGCTGCCCATCACACCCGAGTGCGGGGGTTCGGCAGACGAGCCCGGGACGTACGGGTGCTACTCGCCAAGCTGGTCCCCCGACGGCACGAAGATCGTCTTCGTGCGATCGGATGGTTCAGGCGAGAGCATCTACATGGTGAACGCCGACGGGAGCGACCTCGTGCAGGTGACCGATGGCGAGGATGACCAACCAGCTTGGGGAACGCCACCGCGGTGAGCGCCTGCGGGTACTTGATGTCAGCCGGCACGACCGTCGTGTCCGCACGCAACCAACCCATGTCGATCACCCCAGCCTCGACACCGACCGCGACAAGGTGCACGTTGAGTTCGGCGACCGTCGACGAGCCACAAGGGGTGATGATCTTCATCAACGTCGACGGGCTGACGTCGTCCTCCACCGCGGTTGAACCCGGAGACAGGCTCGGGTGGCCTGGTCACCCCACGCTTCGCTCGGCGTCCCCGAACGGCCGTTGCTACACGAGCCACAGGCGATCAGCGTCAGACAGGCCAGGCTCCGTCGAATCCGCTTGGTGGACCGATGTGTCATCGACGTGCCCCGCGCAATGGCGGCCCTTTCGAGAATTTCACTGAGTCGACCTCGGTGACGTTGCGGCAGATGGGTCCTGGCCATTGGCGGAGGTCGAACTGGATCCGATCAGGGTGTTGTCTCTCTCGCGTCCGATCGCGGTCGTGGCGAGTTGGGTCCGGTTGGCGATGGTGAGTTTGCGGAAGATGTGGGCGAGGTGGGTCTCGACGGTGCGCCGCGAGATGTAGAGGCGTTCGGCGATCTGCGAGTTGCTGAGACCGTTTGCGACAAGGTCGATGACGCCGAGCTCCTTTGCGGTGAGCGCGTCCCAGCCGCTGGTCGCCGAGATTCTGCGGCTCGTCCGAGTCACGCCGAGTGCGGTGAGGGCCGAGTCGGTTCGTGCGAGGTGGCCGCGAGCTCCCATCGCTTCGTAGATGCGGGCGGCTTCGGTCATCAAGCCGATCGCCTCGCTCGCGCGTTCATGGTCCGCAAGCGCCGCCGCTGCGTCTTCACAGGTCGTGGCCAACTCGAGGAGTCGGGGCGTGCCCGCGAACTGCCGTGCTGCCTCGATCAGGACGTCGGGATCGTGATCAGCGAGCCCGCGTGCTCGGTGCGCCGCCGCATACGCGCTGCTCGAGGTCGATCGCTGGGCGATCTCGGCGATGTCGTCGGCGATCGCTCGTGCTGCGTCGGCTCCGGCGTGTTGCCGTCGGAGCCGCACGAGATCGGGACCGATGCCGCGCCAGTGAATGAGTCCACGTAGCGGCGCGAGTTGCTCCCACAGGGTGGACATCAGCTCGCACGCGGCGTCGCCGGCTCCATCCGCTTCGAGCATCCTGGCCCTGCTCCAGAGCAGGTGTTCCACACCGAAGAGGTGCCGCATGCCCGACGCGAGGAGCGCTTCACCGCTCGCCGTGTGTGCCTCGGCTGCGGCTCGGTCCCCACGGCCGAGCGCGATGTCGGCGGCGAGCGCTTGAAACCAGATCGCCTGAGCGTTTTCGCCGATCTCGTCACCGAGTGCCAGTCCGGCATCCACGTCGACGGCGGCTTCCTGCCAGCGTCCGGTGATCCAGTTCAATCCGGCACTGGCTGCCAGTGCCTGGATGAGCAGTGGGGCATCTCCGCGCCGTTCGGCTCGTCTCCGTGCAGCGGCGACCGCCGCGTCGGCGTTGTGGAAGTCGTCGAGTTGGTAATGGGCGGTGGCCACCCAGACATGTGGGATCAGGAACCCGAGCGGCGGGACATAGTGGACGTCGAGTAGGTGTCTCGATGCGGAGAATGCCTCGAGCGCCTCGTCGTAGGATCCGTCGCAGACAGCGGCGATGCCGACCGTGTGACGAGCCCAACACACCACGGCGGGGTCGTCGCTGTCCACGAACAGCTGCGCCACGGCCCGAGCAACGCTCGCCGTGCCGGCGATGGCCCGCATGCCGGCGGCCGCGCATCGCAGCACCGCGCCGTCGTCCGGTGGAGCGTCGCTGATCTCAGCTGCGGCGTCGAACTGGTCCGCCGCGCTGCTCAGGTCGCCGATGGTCCCCAGCAGACAACCGAAGGCGCGGTGAGCGAGCCAGCGGTCATGAGGTCTCAAGGCTCGACCGAGCAGTGCTTCGGCAAGGTGTCGTGCGTCGTCCATGCGCCCCGTCCACGCGAGGAGCTCCACGAGGGTCGCCTCCTGCTGCATCCGCAACGGCCAGTCCGGCGGTGCCAGGGCGAGCGCTTGTTCGATCAGCATCGCAGCGTTCGACGTGTCGATGGACAGCGACTCGTGCGCGGTGCGCGTGAGCCACTCCACTGCATCCATGTCGCCCGGTCGGGCCCCGAGGCTGAACTGGAGCGCGACCTGTTCGGTCGGTGCGCCCGCTGCCGCAAGCGCTCGAGCTGCCGCAGCATGAAGATCGCGGCGGATCGCCGGTGGCTGGTCGAAGTAGACCGCTTCGCGCAGGAGATCGTGACGGAACGCCAGCTCGTCGCCTTGCCCCACGACGAACGCTGCATCGACGGCCTCACGTAGCTCGGCGGCGACGTCGACCACGCTCCGTCCGGCAACGGTGGCCAGATCGACCAGGGCGAACCGGTTGCCGAAAAGGCTCGCAAGACGCAGGATCTCGACGGTGCCCGTAGGGAGCGCCATGATGCGCCGAGCCAGTGTGCGGGCGAGGTCCGGCGGGATGTCGGCAACGTCGACCTCGGCGACGCCGGCCTCGATTCGCAATGCGCCGGCGTCGTCGAGGGCACGAACGAGCTCGACCACGAACAGCGGATTGCCGGCGGTTGCGTCGAGCCGAGCCAGCAGTACCGGCCCCGGGGCTGCTCCGGTCGAGGCTGCAGCGAGCTGCGTCATCCCTGCCCGGTCCAAGCCGGAGAGTGTGATCTGCGCGGCACCTGCCCTCCCGCACAGCTCCAGAAACTGACGGACATGCGTCGGACGCGGCGTCGGACGCAACGTGGCGACCACACCGACCGCAAGCGGCCCGATCCGCCGCGCCAGCGCCGCCAATCCGCGAAGGCTGAGCGAGTCACCCCAGTGCAGATCCTCCGCCACGATGATCACGGGCTGCGCAGCACTGACAGTGTCGACGATGTCGGTGAATCGTTCGACGGCGGCGAAGCCGGCATCTGGCGGAACGCCGGCAAGGTCGACCACATCGACCGTGAGGGGAGTTCCCAATGCTTCGGCGATGCGAGCGAGGATTCGCCCGGGACGATCCTGTTCGAGTTCGTCGCCACCCACGGTGACGGCGAGGATCCCACACGAGGTAGCTCGGTCAGTGACAGCGCGAGCGAGGTGAGTTTTGCCGATTCCTGCCTCGCCCTCGAACAGCATGATCCGCCCGCTTCCCTCGCCGACCGCGCTGACGAACCGATCCACCAGGTCGAGTTCGGCGGTTCGTCCGAACGCGGGCAGCGACACCGCAGACGACGCACCGGACACGGCTCTGTACAGTTGCCACTGACCATTGAACCCCTTGAGCCGAGTTCGGCCATGATCGACGAACGGAATGCCGGGTATCGAACCGGCCAACTGTCGGACGATGTCCGACACGACCACCTCGCCCCCCTTCGCACGATCGGCAATGCGTGCTGCCGCATTCACGACCTCACCGATGGGATCATCGCCGCCGGTTGTCTCGCCGAAGTTCATTCCGATCCGCAACTGGGGACGAGTGGCCCCGATCCGTTGTTGTACCGCGACCGAGAACGCCACAGCCGACCGTGGTGATTCGAACGTGAGCATCAACCCGTC